>CAZHPP010000507.1:0-3100 GCA_964534535.1 uncultured Victivallales bacterium
GGAAGCCATATACAGCGAACTGAGCGTAAAACTTGAGGATTACATCCGGAAGCAGGGGATCCGCGGAAAACTTCCGGGGGTGTACCGCCTCGCGTCGATCTTCGGCGCGCATCACGTCACGATCCGGAAGGCCGAGGAACTCCTTGTGGCGAAAGGCCTGCTGGAAGTCCATCCGTGGCGGGGGGCGTTCGTGGTTTCCGGCGGGACGGCGCGGCCGCGCTACCGGATGATCGGGTTCGTGGGACTTTACGGCAGCGAGAATTTCCGCGAAAACATGCTTGCCAGGCTCAGGCCCCCCGGCGGCTGCCGTCCGTTCGGAATTTTCAACGAGTCAGAGATCTTCGATGAGAATCCGAAGCTTCTGCTTCAGTTTCCGGTCGATGCGTTTGTCTTCCTCGGCAGCAGCGTTTCCGGCAGGATCCTTGAAGCGCTGCGCGGAGCCGGAGTCCCCGCCGTCATCAGCATCAACCCGAAATTCCCGGAAACGAATCAGGTCGGAAACGACGACATGGCCGCATACGGCCGCGTGCTTGAACTCCTGCAGGAACGGAACTGCCGCCGGATTGCCTTCCTCAGCTACCAGCGTTCGCCGGACTTTGCCAACTTTCTTGACGGAATCCGCGATGTCTTCCGGGAAAAACTTGAAAATGATTTCGATCCGGAACTGTTCCGGATTTATGACGGACTGACCATGTACCGGCGGCACGGAGAGCGCCATCCGGAGGCTGTTGTGCTCGACGCCATGGAACACTGGAAGAACGCTCCGCCGGATGCCGTGATCGGCACCAGCCGGGAGATTTCTGCTGTCCGGAAACTGTTCCCCCGCGTGATGACGGCGGACTTCCGGATTCCGGACGAGCCTTCGGATGCGGATCTTTCCGCCGTGTCCGACGTCTCTTCCCTTCTTTCCGCCGCCATGAAACGGAGTCTGGAACTGCTGGACGGAGACCATTCCGTCCGGATTGAAAAGATACCATTCAAAATCATGATTCAGAAACGAAAGGATTGAACGCATGAACAGAACCCAAAGCACTCAAAACAGGAAAGGATCGTAGTCCATGAAGAGAAGATTTTTCACATTAATCGAGCTGCTGGTCGTGATTGCGATCATCGCGATCCTCGCCGGGATGCTGCTCCCCGCATTAAATGCGGCGCGAGAAAAAGCCCGTGCCACCTCCTGCATCGCCAATATGAAACAGATTTCCACCGCCATGTTCATGTATTCCAATGACAATGAAGACTATCTGGTTCCGGATAGAAAAAGCCCTGCCTTCTGGGACGACATCTGGGCTACGTTCCTTGTCCGTTATCTCCGTCCGAATGCATCAGGGCTGACGACATCTGAAAACATTGCGACTTATCCGCCGAGCGGGAACTGGAGGTTCAGTTACAAGCCGATGGCTGTTTTCAACTGTCCATCCCTGACCAGTGAACCGGATAATGCGACAAAGACGATGTCCCTTCAAATGAAAATCGGATTCGGAGTGAATCTCCGCATTACGTCTGGATCTCATTACAGAAAAATTTCCGCGATCATCATAGATCCCGGCAATCATGCGAAAGGGAATGTCTGGGTCGTCTCTGAACTCTGCTGCAATGGAGGAGCGAACAGTATCGTGTCAAATGACAACATCAATATGTGTCCGCATCGACATAAGGAGGCGGTTACGACAATGCTTCTGACAGGCAGCGTTCACCAGCTGAAGCTGAGACCTGGAATCACCTCGGCGTCAGGGGTAACGCACAGAGGAATTGACACGCAATACAGTTTCTACGGCGAATAACTCAAATAAAACAACACAAGGATTTTTTCAATGAATCATTCCATTGCAGCGGGAGTTTTGTGTCTTTTCATCGGGACCGCGCTTGCCGCAGCTCCGTTCGGAGAACAGACAACACCGCGGACCGTACGGATCAATCCCTCGCGGGAACTGACCCTGGCAGAGAACGGGACAGTCAGATGCGAAATCGTAATCCCTGACAACGCCTCGCCGACGGCAAAGTTTGCGGCAAAGGAGCTTCAGAAGTTTCTCTCTGAATCCATCGGCGCGGCAGTGCCCGCGGGAAAGGTCCCAGGCGGAAACGGCGTTTCCATTCTGGTCGGCACCGGAGCGGATGTTTCCAAACTGCCGCGGGACGGCTTCATCATCAAGGCCGATGGGAACAGGATCATCATTGCGGGACGCGACGATCCCCGGTATTCTCCGGATGGGGCCGCATCTCACGCATGGGGCGATTACAGCGAACGTGCGACCCTCTTCGGCGTCTACGATTTTCTGGAACGCTTTCTCGGCGCGAAATTCGTTTTCCCCGGTGACGCAGGAACCGTGATCCCGAAGCACCGCACCCTGAAAATTCCGGCCATGGACATTCTGGAACGTCCGGACAACATCGTCCGAAGCATCTCGTGGTCAGACGGAAAATGGCCGCTGGGCATGGATGCGAAATCCGCTCCGTTTTTGAACAACCACCGCCTCCGGATGCAGACGGCATACATTCCGAACAATCATGGACTCGGGCGCATGGCGTACATTGAACGGTTCGGGAAAAGCCATCCGGAATACTTTGCGCTGCGTCCGAACGGGACCAGGAGCAACAGCCTTGCGGAACACCTGGGCGGTCAGCTCTGCTACAGCAGCGGAATCAAAGAGGAAATTTATCTGGACGCAAAGGCCTGGCTCACAGGACAAAGCGCAAAGTCCCGGAACATGTGGCATAACCGTTTTCACAGCTTTGTCTGGGACAGCAGCGCTGTTCAGCCCGGATTTTTCAATATCATGCCGCAGGACGGAATGCAGCCCTGTCAGTGCGCGGACTGCAAAAAACTCTCCTCCCGGAAAAACTGGGAGTCGGATCAGGTCTGGAAATTGACCTGCGACACTGCAAACCGGCTGAAAAAAGAAGGAATGAAGGGATATCTTACCCAGATGGCATACGGGAATCATTCCGAAATTCCTCCGTTTGAAATTCCGGACAATGTTCTTGTCATGGTGGCTCCGAACGGACCGTGGTCGGCTTCCCGCCCCGAAGGGTGGAGCAAGGAAAAAGAGTTTGTGCAGGCATGGAAAAAGAAGCTGAACAACAAGGTCTGGCTCTGGAC
>CAZHPP010000508.1:0-3095 GCA_964534535.1 uncultured Victivallales bacterium
ACCGCCGACCATGTACCGCTTCTTCATCCGCGAAGACCTCACGAAGTACGATTATTCCACGCTCGAACACACCTGCATGGCGGGCGAGGCGCTGAACCCGGAAATCATGAACCGGTTCAAGCAGCTCACTGGCCACGTCATCTATGAAGGCTTCGGCCAGACGGAGACCACCTGCGTGATCGGCAACGGCCGCGGCATCACGCCGAAGCCGGGCTCCATGGGCAAGGCCAATCCGCTTTATCCCGTCGTCCTGCTCGATTCCGAGGGAAAGCCCGTGCCAGACGGCGAACCCGGCGAAGTCTGCATCAAGGCCGAACCGAACCAGATTCCCGGACTCTTCCAGTGTTATTACAACGACCCCGAGGCGACGAAGGCCGCATGGCACGACGGCTATTACCATCTGGGCGATTCCGCCCGCCGCGACTCCGAAGGCTATTACTGGTACATCGGCCGCGTCGACGACGTGATCAAGTCCTCCGGCTACCGCATCGGCCCGTTCGAGATAGAGAGCACGATCATGGAACTGCCCTACATTCTGGAATGCGCGGTCGTCGGCGCGCCCGACCCCGTCCGCGGACAGATCGTCAAGGCCTACGTCGTGCTGACGAAAGGGAAATCTCCTTCCGAAATGCTCGTGAAGGAGATTCAGGAATATGTGAAGACGGAGACCGCGCCCTACAAGTATCCGCGCGCGGTTGAATTCCTGACCGAGATGCCGAAAACCGTCAGCGGCAAGATCATCCGCAAGGAGCTGCGCCGCCGCGCCGCAGGGGAAAAGTGACCCCGCGGCATTTTTCCGCTCCGCGCGATTGACAATTCCCGAAGTCGGCACTACAGTATTTCCCATTGGCACAAACCCTTAAAAAAAGGATTCTGACGATGGGAAAACGCAGCTGGTATGTTGCGGCGCTGCTGATTGCGTCGCTGATTCTGTTCACGGGCGGAGTCTGGAAGAAAGCCGCGCATGCGCGGGCGGCGAAGAACCGTCCGGTCGTGGCCGTGGTCCCGAAAGGCACGATCAACATGTGGTGGGAAGTCGTCCGGAAGGGTGCGGCCAAGGCCGCCGCCGAACGCGGACTCGGCATGACCTGGAACGGGCCCGAGGTCGAAACCGACCGCGAAAAGCAGATTCAGGCCGTCGAGGACGCTCTCATCAAGAAGGCCTCCGCGGTCGTCTTCGGTCCGAACGACTTCAAGGCCATGGTGCGCCCCGTCGAAAAGATCAAGGCCGCCGGGATTCCCTGCGTGATCGTGGATTCTCCCGTCGCCACGGAACAGTACGATGCCTTTGTCGGGACCGACAATTTCAAGGGCGGCGCCGATGCCGCGAAAATTCTCGGCAGGGCGCTTGGCGGACGCGGCAGCGTCCTGCTGATCAAGTACGTTCAGAATTCTGCTTCCACGGATGCCCGTGCCGCCGGATTTTCCGAAACGCTGCGCAAAGAGTTCCCGGGAATCCGGATCCTTTCGGAACAATATACGCTCGGAACGGTCGAGGACGCCCGCCAGAAGACGGTCGACCTTCTCACCCGTTTTCCCGATGCGGGCGGCGTTTTCGCCGTGAACCATCCCAGCTCGGTCGGCGCATACAAGGCGATCGAAAACCAGAATCTCGCCGGAAAGGTGAAATTCGTCGGGTTCGATTCCGACCCCGTGCTGCTGGAGGGAATTTCCAAGGGCGAAGTCCTGGCCGTCATTGCGCAGAACCCCTTTGAAATCGGATACTCCGGAATGAACGCGGCCGCCGACCTGCTCGAAGGCAAGAAAGTCCGCCGCAATGTGCCGGTTCCCAGCATGATCGTGGAAAAGTCCAACCTCGACGAGATGAAGAAAAAGTTCCCGGAAGCGCTGGGGCTGTAACCATGAGCGGCAACCCATACATTCTCCGGATGGAGGGGATCGTCAAGACGTTTCCCCCGGTCACGGCGCTTTCGGATGTGACGTTCGCGGTGCGGCGCGGCACGGTGCATGCGCTCTGCGGCGAAAACGGCGCCGGAAAATCCACGCTGATGAAGGTCCTTTCCGGCGTGTACCGTCCCGACCGAGGCCGGATTTTCATCGACGGCGCGGAAAAGGTGTTCGAGAAGCCGTCGGACGCGATCGATGCCGGCGTTTCCATGCTTTATCAGGAGCTGGAGCTCGCCGAAACCATGACCGTTTATGAGAACGTGTTTCTCGGCCGTGAAATTCTCAAAAACCGTTTTGCGCACCGGATCGACGATTCCGCCGAACTCGACGCCGTTTCCGGCATGATCGCAAAGTACGGGTTCCAGATCAATCCGCGTTCGCTCATTTCCGAGCTTTCCCCCGGCGAATGCCAGATCGTGGAGCTCCTCAAGGCGCTCATGCGCGAGGCAAAGATCATCGTGATGGACGAGCCCACCAGCTCGCTTTCGGAAGCCGAGTCGGAAACGCTCTTTTCCATCATCCGCTCCCTGCGGGAAAAGGGCCTTTCCATCGTCTACATTTCCCACCGCATGGAAGAGGTGATGAACCTCGCCGACGACATCAGCGTGCTGCGCGACGGAGCCGTGGTGCATTCCTCGAAAGCCTCCGGGCTCGACGTCGATTCGATCGTCCGATACATGGTCGGACGCCCTCTGCACGACTTTTACCCGAAGCGCGTCCCGAAGATCGGCGAAGTCCGGTTCCGCGCGGAACACCTTTCCTCGCCAAACGGGATCCGGGATGTCTCGTTCGAGGTGCATTCGGGCGAAATCGTCGGCTTTGCGGGACTCGTCGGGGCAGGGCGCTCCGAAACGGCACGCGCAATTTTCGGCGTTGATCCGCTCACTTCCGGGCAATGTTTCCTCGACGGGAAGCCGCTGAAGATCGGTTCTCCGCGCGATGCCATCGATGCGGGGATCGCGTTCCTTACGGAAGACCGCAAGCGCACGGGGCTCTGCCTGGGGCTGCCGTGTTCCTGGAACATCACGCTGCCGAACTATTCCGCGATCGGCATGAAGCATGTCCTGAATCTCCGGAAAGAGTCCGAACTCTGCGAAAAGCTCGGTTCCGAAGTGAGCGTGAAATGGAGTTCCGCAGAGGCTCCGGCCGATTCGCTTTCCGGCGGCAATCAGCAGAAGGTCCTGCTG
>CAZHPP010000509.1:0-3080 GCA_964534535.1 uncultured Victivallales bacterium
CGGAGATCGAACGGGCGGAACGGAGTTTCTCCGCACGGGACCTCGACGGCTTTCAGGGGACGTGCTGCCGCTATCTGGAAACAACCGTCTGCGGACTCGAACCGGACGATATTTCGCTCCGTGTCAATACCGACTGTGCCTTCCGCTGCTGGTTTGACGGTCAGGCCGTTCTGGAAAAGGATTCTGCGGACACGTTCGAGATGGGATCGGGAACGTTTCATGTGACCGGGAAGCCGCAGCGGCTTGTCCTGAAGATCGTTACGACCCTGGAAAATTTCCATGCGGAATTCAGTCTGTGGAAGGTGACTGATACGCGGAAACGTGCGGTCTCGCCGCATTATCCGCATGTAAAGTGGCTCTGAGAGAAGGATTCGCACCGACGAAGCCGACCCGCAAAAAAATGCGGAGCCGGCTTTTCATTTCCGGCATAATCGTGAATTATTTTATTTTTCCGTTTGCTCTGAAAACATTTTGTGTTATATTACGGAATTATCCGAATCCATTCAAACAGGAGAATTGAAAATGGTTGATCTCAAGGGAAAAACAGCGGTTGTAACGGGCGGCGGCGGAGTACTCTGCAGCTGCATGGCCAAGGCTCTGGCGAAATGCGGAGCGAAAGTCGCCATTCTCGACCTGAAACTGGAAGCGGCGGAAAAAGTCGCCGAGGAAATCCGCAAGGACGGCGGCAAGGCGATCGGCCTTTCCGCGAACGTTCTCAAGCGCGAAAGCCTCGTCGAGGCGGAAAAAGTCGTCCGCGAGAAATTCGGCGTGTGCGATATCCTCGTGAACGGCGCCGGCGGCAACAACCCGAAGGGCACCACCTACAGCGAAAAACTCCATCTTTCCGACATCAAGGCTCCTCAGGCCGGCAAGAATTCGTTCCTTGACCTTGATCCCGACGGCATCAGCTTCGTCTTCAACCTGAACTTCCTCGGCGCGCTGATTCCGACGCAGGTTTTCTGCCGTGAAATGGCGCTCAAGGGCGGCGGCATCATCATCAACATTTCCAGCATGAACGCGTTCCGTCCGCTGACCAAGATCCCTGCATACAGCGCAGCCAAGGCCGCCGTGAGCAACTTCACGCAGTGGCTGGCCATGCACATGTCCGAGGTGCACATCCGCGTGAACGCGATCGCCCCCGGATTCTTCCTGACGAACCAGAACCGCACGCTGCTCACGAACCCCGACGGCTCGCTCACGGCGCGCGCGAACACGATCATTTCCCACACCCCGATGGGCCGCTTCGGCACGCCCGACGACCTGACCGGGACTCTGCTCTGGCTCGTGGATGATTCCGCTTCCGGATTCGTCAACGGCACCGTGATCCCCGTCGACGGCGGATTTGCCGCGTTCTCCGGGGTCTGATCCTTATGCCGTTTCTCGCGCTTCTTGACTACGGAATGGGCAATCTCGGGAGCGTCGCCAAGGCGCTCGAGGCGGCCGGCGGAACCGTCCGGATCGTTTCGGACGAGAAAGAATGCGCCGGCGCCTGCGGGATGGTCCTTCCCGGAGTCGGAAATTTCGGCGACGGCATGGAGAACCTCAATTCGAGGGGCTATGCCGCCGTCATCCGGAAGAACATCGCGTCGGGGCTGCCGTTTCTCGGCATCTGCCTCGGCATGCAGATGCTTCTGGAATCGAGCGAAGAGGCTCCCGGAGCCGCCGGGCTCGGAGTCTTCAAGGGGACGTGCCGTCTGTTTCCGAAGGACCGTCCGGAGAAGGTTCCGCACGTCGGCTGGAACCAGATCGAACACAGCGGGACCAATCCCTTCCTGAAGGGGGTTCCGAGCGGTTCGCATGTGTATTTCGTGCATTCGTACTATGCGTGTCCCGCCGACCGGAACGCCGTCGCCTGCGAAACGGAGTACATCCTCCGGTTCGCTTCCGCGCTGTGGAACGGGAACAATGTGTTCGCCACGCAGTTCCATCCGGAGAAAAGTCAGAAGCGCGGGCTTGCAATTCTGGAAAATTTTGTCCGTCTCTGCCTGAAGCAATCTTAAAATTACTGGAGAATTTCCCATGCTCATCATTCCGGCAATCGATATCCGCGGCGGAAAATGCGTCCGCCTGTTTCAGGGAGACTATTCGAAGGAAACCGTCTACAACAACGATCCCGCCGAGCAGGCGAAGCGCTGGGAAGCCGCCGGCGCCGCGATCATCCATGTGGTCGACCTCGACGGCGCCAAGGCCGGAAAGCCCGTCAACCTGGAAATTGTGAAGAAGATCTGTTCCGCCGTGCGGATTCCGTGCGAACTGGGCGGAGGAATCCGGACTCTGGACGATGCCCGCGCGGCATTCGCCGCCGGAGTCTACCGGATCATCCTCGGCACGGCGGCCTGTGAAAATCCGCTGCTGGCCAAGGAGTTCGTGAACGCCTTCACGCAGGAAAAAGTGGTGGTCGGAGTCGACGCAAAGGGCGGGCTCGTGGCCATGAACGGCTGGGTCGAAACCAGCGTGGTCGACGCCTTTGAACTGATCAAGCGTCTGGAAAGCTGCGGCGTCTCCCGCTTCATTTTCACGGACATTGCCACGGACGGCGCGCTTTCGGGGCCGAATCTCGACTCCATTGCGGCCGTGTGCTCGCGGATTCCCCACAGCCGCGTGATCGCCTCCGGCGGCATTTCCGCCCCGCACGACATCACTGACCTGCGGAATCTCGGCAAGAAAAATCTTGAGGGCGTGATTGTCGGCAAGGTGCTTTACGACGGCAAAACCTCGTTCAGCGAACTTGACGAGGCCGCCAATGTCTGACCCGGAACTCAATCTGTTCCCGGGGGATTCCTATGACACGCCCGATCATGTGAAGCGCTCAGTTTCGGAACTTCTGCTCTTCCGTTCGCGCTTCTCCTTTTATTTCCGCAACTTTTATGTGTTCTACGACTGCGGACGCACGGCCAGAAAAGGAAAGCTCGACCGCGCATATCAGATCCGGAGCGGCCTGAAAAACATCGCCATCACCGAAAGCTGCGGCGGAAAAATCCATCTGCGCGGACTCGACAACCTTTCCCGCTTCGACTCTCCCGCAGTCATCATCATGAACCACATGAGCCTGCTCGAAACCGGACTCCTTCACGGAATTC
>CAZHPP010000510.1:0-3074 GCA_964534535.1 uncultured Victivallales bacterium
TTGGAATTCGGAAAAAAGGAACGAAGTGCGAACTTTTGCTCAATGGCGTATCGATCGGTTCTCTTGAGGTTTCCTCGTTCGGACCGGGAAAAAGCCTTGTCCTGACTCTCGCCGGAGAAACGACAAAGGATGTGAATCATTCTTTCAACCGTTATGACAACCTCTTTTTCTATGATTTGTATTTCGACGATTCCACACTGAAAATCCATTATGCCGATGAAATACGGACCCATATGGCCAGTAGAAAAGTAAAAACGCTGCCTCGCAAAGAACCGGAGCACTATATTTATGAATTCGATTCTTCGAATTCGTCGAATGCTTTGCCGAACGGGAGTTTCGAATACGGAATGAAAGGATGGCATCTGGAAGGTCCCGCGGGAAATAACCTGCCGAAAGAGTCTCTCGGCGACCGGATGCGCATTGCTTCCTCCTCTCCGGATGGAAAATTCAAACTGGTTCTGGAAGGCAATTCCACAATATTGTATCACTACCCCCTGTTTGTGCGCAAGAGCGGGGAGTTCACCATTTCTTTTCTGGCAAGGTCACGGATTCCCGGCAGTTCTCTTACTCTCCGTCTGAAACGCCTCAATACGTTTGCCGTGCCGCGCAGCTGTTATGAAAAAACTTTCCGTGAACTGACCCGTGATTTTGCCTGTTATTCCGTTTCCGGAAATCTTCCGGAAGATGCGAAAGGGGTTTTCCTGGAATTCGAATCCAGCGGAACGGTGGAGCTGGACGCTGTTCAATTCCGCGGAGGCGGGATGCCTTGCCCGAAATATGAAACATCAGGCAATGTTCTGATGGTCGAAACCGGAAAACCTTATAATGTTTTCTTCGATGACGAGCCGCTGAATTTTCATGTATACCGCTCGAAACCGGAAACACAAGGAATTCTTTCCATCTATGATGAGAAAGACCGTCTCGTTTTTCAACATCCGATTCCGCCGGGAATCACGGAACTCGCAGTGCCGTTTCAGCGAAAGGGAGCGTTTCGGGCCGTGATCCGTTCCGGCGGACGCGTTACCGATGAACAGCTTTTTTCCCGGCTTTGCACTCCCCTGAAAAAAGAGGGGGAAATCCCTTCCCGCTATGGTTCCCATTACCACAATACTCCGTTCAGTCTGGGATTTGCGAAAGCGATCGGCTCTCACTGGAATCGGAATCATGACTCCGGGCCGTATGTTGCCCGCTGGGATCGGAAAACCAAACCGGCTGACGGAAATTTCAAATATTGCTTCGACCTCTTTGAACTCAACCGTGAAAATGGGCAGACGCTGATCGCCACCCTGATCGGACCATGGAAAGAAGAAGAAACCACTCCGGAAGAATTCGGAAAGAATGTCGGAACCCTGGTGAAAAACTACAAGGGGAAGCTGAAATATATTGAAATATTCAACGAGCCGACCGCCTGGTTTCCTCCGAAACGGTATGCCGAGTTCCTGAAAGAAGCATACAAACAGGCAAAAGCAGTCGATCCTGAAGTCAAAATTCTCGGATTGTCGACTTGGGATGTCGTTGCCGATTTCACCCGGACCGCGGTGGAAGCGGCCGGATGTGAAAATATGGACATCTTTTCGGCGCATTTCTACAACTGGGGCGCCGGCGCCTGGCTCATTCCGGACGGTTCCTGGGGCCAGGGATTCCGAATGCGCAAACTGCGGAATTATCTGAATACCCGGCCGGGCGGACGAGATTTGCCGATCTGGCATACGGAATCCGGCATCTATATGGATTCATTTTTCCTTCACCATCCGCTGCGTTTCATCGACACGCAATATACCCGTGCTTCGAGTTATCCGCACCATCCCCCGTATCTTGGAGCCATCTGGATGGCCCAGGCGTTTCCGGTCAACTTCGCCAACGGCGCGCAGGTTTTCACCTACTACGCATGGGGACCGACAGTCGGGGGGATTCTCCGCATGAACGGACACAACATGGGAGAGATCGATGGAAGTCCCAAGCCCTCCGCCGCCGCCTTTTCCGCATCGGCGCATTTTCTGGATTTCTCGAAATTCATCCGGGGAATCGATGATCTCGACCCGAATGGAATCCGCGCATTCCAGTTCCAGCGTAATCGCAGAAATACAGTGGTCGCCTGGACCCAGCGTCCGGAACCGCTATATCTGAAAACCTTCCCTTCCGCTGTTTTCGATTATATGGGAAACAAGGTTGAGCCCTCCCAACTCTCCGGCAAAGCTTTTCTGAACTTCAACGGCGTGCAAAAAGAAGTCGAGGTTCCGCTGGAAAATCGGGGCCGTTTCTTCCTCGATCTGGAACCGAAATATTTACCGGACATGACCCTGGATGAATTCGTGAAGCTCCTGCCGGAAAAAGTGAAAACCTATTCCTTATAATCCCACGACTTCAAAAGAGGAGAAAAAAAGCATGAAATGGTATCTTGTCGTTTTGAGTGCGGTCCTTGCGTTTCAATCTCTGGAAGCTTTTCCTGTAATGGTTACAGTCAATGGGTCCGAACAGGAGGTCCCTCTGCAGATTGATAATGCGGCCGCAACCCGCAAAAAATTTTCCATCTACAATCCAGGGCATTTCAAAAACAAGGGGGAATATGCTCTTATGATGGTTGCGAAAACCCCCGATGACCAGTGGAACACTGCCGATTTTTACTTTACCCCGAAAAAAGACGGTGAAGTCACTCTGAGCTTGCAAAGCGGATATAAGAAAGGCGGTGATGCCTGGGTTCTGATCCGGGATGTGAATCTGGTTGAATTGCTTCCCGGTAAAACGGAAAAATCGATTCTGAAAAACGGTGATTTTCGGGAAAAAGAAAACCTTTTTCCAAAAAATTGGACCTGTTGCAAAACCCCTTACGTCATCGATTCAGGGAAATTCCGGGGACTGGCGATTTCATTTTCGAATTCGGTTTCACAGAAATTGAAGGTAAGAGGAAATGTCGGTCTGAAATTGACAATCACGGCGAAAACCATCTTTTGAACCATTCGCCCGTGAAGGAGAATACATACGAAGAGTTGTCGAGGGATTTGAAGGAAAGAGACAAGGAATGCATTGGATTGACTGGCTGATTCTTTTTGTGCCGCTGACGGCGATTCTGGGAC
>CAZHPP010000511.1:0-3073 GCA_964534535.1 uncultured Victivallales bacterium
CTCGCCGGTTAATGACAATGATTCGGAGAATTTACAGAAAAAACGTTACGTAGCCCAAAAATATAATAGAAGATGAGGATCGGCTTCTTTCTATATGTGCTGAAAATGCGGAAGAATCAGGGGAACATGCACTCGCGTTAAAGTACTATCTCTTCTGGTTGACTGCACAGGGGTTCCGGCTATCTCCCGTTTTTCACAAACCGACGAAGAACCCATTTTTTGAATACGCTCACTTTGATTTCTGCCATTTTTGCGACCGAACGATTTAAAACTTTGCGAAACTGAGTTCAACATTAGTCTTCTGCCTAAATTTAACCATTTTCTGCCATTGGCGTCTTATTGTTATTCATAACATGCTCATTATAAACAGTTACACTCTTAAAATATGCAACACAGAATACCGATGATTGCAATCACGACCAGGAGCTCTATTAATGTAAAACGAGCTCCTTTTCCGAAAGGCCTTCCGTTCCATTCTGTTCTCATTTTATCCTCCCGTCCGGTCGAACTGTCGGTTTTTCCGATATGTCTGCTGCAGACGCTTTTCATGACAAGGTCAATGCGGCGCTTCCGGTGATGTTTCAAGAGCAATTTTCCCGCGGACCCCCGAAACAGCCTCCGTGACCTTCCAGAAATTTCCGGGAAGTTTTTCCAACGCTCCCGAAGCACAGTCAAACCGGAAATGTTCCGGAAGACGGATCTTCACTCCCGCTTCGAGCGGTTTCGACCAGCGCGCATCCAGCATGCCGTGCTCGACATTCAGCGAAAACGTTCCCGAATCCAGATGAACATCCTTCAGCATGAAACGGGACGAGTGTCTGAAATTTGAAGGAAAAACTCCGCCGAGAAGCAGAATTTCGCGGTTTGCCGGCGTTTCCAGGACGAGATCGTCGACGAGCATCTGCAGGAAGCGCCCGTTGCCGCTGGCGTTGGGCTGCCACGGCGTGAAGCTGTCGTCGAATTCGGAACACCGTTCCTGCGTGAGGTCAAGATCATGAGTCATGCCGCATTCCCGGAAGACCCTTGCCGCGATTTTTGCTTTTTTCCATTCGCCCAGCCGCAGCCATGCGCGGTGAAGGGTATGTTCCATGTTGCCGATGTACTTGACGCCGTCGAACATCGGCGCGCAGAAGAAGCGGTCGCAGACGTGCCGCTCATGATAATCCAGATACGCCTTGATCCGCGGATCGTCGGGGAACGCAAACCCGGAGGACAGCAGCTGAACCGCCCCCGCAATGGCGTAAAAACTGGGTGCGATCACACCCTCGCTGCTGAGGCTGCGCGCGATGAAGCCGTCGGGACGGCGCATGGAATCGATTGCATCGTTCAGGGCGTCCCTGTAATTCCGGCAGCCTTCCTCAAGCTGTTTATATTCCGGAAGGGCCTGGACTTCCGGAAGAGAGAGCATGCGTTCGACTCCGGCACAGTTCCAGCTGTCCGTGACGACGAAGATATATCCGTAGTCGCCGTCTGTGGCGCAGGCCTTCGGCATCAGCCCGAAGTTCAGGACTTTTGAACCGTCAGGGTTGTAGCGGCGGGTGGCCGCGGTCTCGCCCAGAATCCATTGCGCGGCGCGGACCATCTTCGGAAGATATTCCGCCGCGAAGTCCGCATCTCCGGAATATTTGAGGTAGTCCGAGGCCAGGAGCAGAGCGGCGCCGGTGGTGTTGGCCCAGCGCGGTCCCGTGGTGCCGACCGCTCCGGCAAGGGAAGTGAATTCGCCTTTCGGCGGATGTCCGCCGTCCTGCAGGGAAAAGATGAATTTCAGGACTTTGCGCACGGGTTCGAACCAGCCGAGGACGAGCATGGGACGCAGCATTTCCATGGCCTCCCACACCCAGACATAGAAACGTTCGCTGTTTCCGCCCTGGCACGGCTGAAGCACGAAGTCCGGGAAACCGTCCAGTTTCAGCAGAAGCTGCAGGCTGCAGAACTGAAGGGAAAGGAACCGCCGGTTGTCCTCCGCATTTCCAAAATCGGCGGAAGCATGTCCTGCGGCAAGACCATGCCAGAATGCGCGGGCGGAGGCGAGCTTTCCTTCGAAATCGGCGGCCGGGATGCGGACTCCCGGTTTCCCGAATGCATCATGCAGAGTAAAACTTTCCTTTTCGCCCGGCTCAAGTTCCACGGAAAGTTTCAGCGTGCCGTCAAGACGCAGGAGCGCCATCTCCGGAGTGCCGTAATATGGATGGGAACAGCCGAATCCCGAATTCGGATTCGAGGAAGAAAAGTCGGCGTGTTCACAGGCGGTCACCTCATATTTTCCGGCATCGATGACTGCAGGAGGAGTAACGGCATCGCCTGCGCTGTTCCAGCGCAGGGCATTCCAGCGGAACGGGACGTAATGGTAGTCAAAGACCTGGGATTCCAGCGGAGCGGACGCCTTGCAATGGAACACCGCCGTCTTGTGCGTCAGGCTGGTGTTGGAAGCGGTTCCGCGGATCCACAGGGAGCCATCGTCCGGATCGCAGAAATATTCAAGAATATAGTGCATTTCGTGGACGTTCAGTTCGCCGCGGACCGCGGGAATGCCGTCGTCCGGACGGCTCCAGGAGCTTTGGCGAAACTCCGGTACGAACGGGACTTCCCCGAATGCGAAGCTCAAAAGATTCAGGTGAAGTTCCGAACAGCGCCTGCGGCTTTCCGGATCCCCCGCATCGCATCCCGGAAGAATGGGGTATCTGCAGACATTGAATGCGCAGTCGCAGTAGACCAGGGAATCGAAAAAGGGCGGATTCAGCGGCATGTGCACGGAAAGCGGCGGCTTGATGCGCGGCAGCGGCAGAAAACTGACTTCATCCATGGAATATTCGTTCAGATCGCTGTATTTCATCTGCATTTCTCCTGTATGGAAGCATTTGATTTTTTCCCGTTCCTGCATATATTATACTTCATAAAGCAGAATCGGGCAACAGGGATATTGTGCAAGATGCATATAGAATCGTGCAAAAGAGATGAACACCTTCTATAAAAATTTTTCGTGGAAGCGCCGTCCGCTGGAAATTCCGGCGCTTCTCCGTGCGCGGTATCTGCATCTTCCCGGATGCAGACGGTCGGAAATCTACCGCATGAA
>CAZHPP010000512.1:0-3072 GCA_964534535.1 uncultured Victivallales bacterium
TACAACCGGAGGTATTATGAACACTGCTGAATGGGATTCCACGCAATATCTGAAATTTGAGCGGGAACGGACTCAACCGCCGCGCGATTTGGCGAACCGGATTGCCTTAAACAATCCGAAACGTATTCTTGATGTCGGTTGCGGGCCGGGCAACAGTACGCAGGTATTGCGCGAACGTTTCCCGGAAGCTGAAATTCTCGGAGTGGATAGTTCGTCCGGTATGCTGGAGAAAGCGCAAAAACAGTATCCGTCGCTGAACTTTCAACTTTTCGATGTGGAAAATTCGCTTGCCGGTCTGGGGCAGACATGGGATGTCATTTTTTCCAACGCCTGCATCCAATGGGTTCCCGATCATCCACGCATTTTGCGCGATATGTTATCGGTATTGAATCCGGGCGGTGTGATTGCTATTCAAATTCCCGAAACGCGCAATATGCCGATGTACCGGATACTGACAGAACTTTCCGCCAATTCACCGTGGTCGCCCAAGATTGCGAATGTCCGCAATTTTTATTCGCTGGAAATGGAAGAGTATTACGAACTGCTTGCCTCGCTATCCTCCGATTTTTCCATTTGGGAAACCAATTACATCCAGACTGTTTCCGGGATCGACGGATTGATCGAATGGTATCGCGGCAGCGGACTGCGTCCTTATCTGGCGGCGCTGAGTGAAAACGAACAATCGGAGTTCATCGAACAAGTGAAAACGCGTTTGAAGGATTTTTATTCGTTGCGCCCGGATGGTTCCGTGCTGATGCGTTTTCCGCGACTGTTTTTTACCTTAACCTCCAATTGAGCACAGGATTTTTCTCATGAAAAAAGTCAAAATCACGGTTCTCAAAACCACGTTTGATAAAGAATTGTCCGATGAATACGGTGCTCCGGGACTCGGCCCATGTCCGATGCTCAAAGCAGGACAGGTCTTCTATGCCGACTATGCCAAGCCGGAGGGGTTTTGCGATGAAGCCTGGAAGGCGATTTACCAGTATGTCTTCGCCCTTGCGCACGGAGCGGGGAATGACGTCTTTTATTATGGCGACTGGATTCGCAAACCCGGTGTGGCAATCTGCTCCTGCAACGACGGTCTGCGCCCGGTGATTTTCAAACTGGAAGCGACGGATCAGGATTCCTATATTGAATATCAACCGGTACGGTGACAAAATAAACATATTTTGCACCCCAACACATAAAATATAAGGCTTTCGGTATATGCAATCTGATTCAGAACGCATCGTATTCCGTATCAAAACGCAGTTTGAAATCGCCAAGGGCAATCTCTACCATTTCCCAGTCAATCGGGGTCAAGCCTTGTTTTGATATTTTGGCTTGCAATTGTTGAATATCCTTGGAATCCCATGAGCCTTCATGTTCGATCACAAACTTCCATAAGATTCCGGAATCGTATAATCGCCAGAAGTTATGAGCCGTCAACGTTTCTTCCATATTTCTTCTCCGTTATTTGATGTAATGTTAATGTTTCCGCTGCCAGACAAAAGAAGCACTGGCGAATGCGAAGGTTGCGATGCCAATCCCTCCCAGAATCAGATAGGTCGGAAGGATATCCGTAAAAGTCGCCCCTTCCAGAAACAGTCGGTGCAAGGCCGTAATGCTCCAGCGAATCGGATTTACAACCATCAGATACTGAATGGCATCCGGCATACTGGCAAACGGCGTCGCCATTCCCGACAACATGGCAAAAGGAATGGCAAAAATGAATGTCCAGATCATTGCCTGCTGCAGATTGGCACAATACACCGACACCGCCAGACCGATACCGACTGCCGCCATCAGGAAGGTCAGAAACAATAGATGCAACAGCCAATAATCACTCACATACGGAACATGAAACCAGTAACGGACAAACAACATGCAGAAAGCCAGCTGCGCCATCCCGATAAAGACGGATGATAGCCCCTTGGCTGCCAGCAGTTCCACCGGCGAAAACGGCGTCAAAAGAAGCTGATCCATCGTTCCGCCCTCCCGCTCTTTCGCAAATGAAAGCGCGACCAGAAGTGTCAGCGCCAGCAACGTCAGAATTGCCAGCAGTGACGGGAGCATGAAATACTGGGCGCTGTAATTGGGATTGTACCAGCCGCGAATCATGATTTTAACGCGTGACGCGGTCTCCGGGAAATACTGCTGGTTGAACAAGCCGACCACGTCATTCGCATATCCGGTGGCAATTCCCGCTGAAAAGGAGTTCCGCCCGTCGACAATTACCTGCACTGCCGGAGAACGTTTTGCGGCCAATTCTCTCGTGAAATCCTCCGGAATCACCAGCGCGAGCTTGATGTCGCCTTCGTCAATGCGCCCCTCCATCTCTTTTTCGGAAAGCAACTCCGGTCTTACCCGGAACACGGAATTCCCGGTAAACTTGGCCGCGAGATTTCTTGATTCGACCGTCCGGGCGTGATCAAGAATGCCCAGCGGAACATCTTTCAAATCCATGGTGGCGGCGTATCCCAGCAAAAAGAGCTGAATAACCGGAGGCGCAAAAACGGTCATTCTGGTCTTGGGATTTTTCAAAAGCTGAATCAGCTCTTTTTTCAGCAATGCCATAAAACGGCGAATTCGTTTCATCATGATTTGCCTCCGGTCAGCAGTTTTGGATTTTTCAGTTTCGCCAACAGCAACAGCATGAGCGTAAACAGGCTCATGACGGAAAGATTATAAACAATATTCACCGGCACATTGCCTACCAGAAAGATTGTTTGCAGAAAGTTTACGAAATACCGGGCAGGAACAAGGAACGTGAAGTATTGCAGGAATTGCGGCATATTCGGTATTTCATACAGAAACCCGGACAACAGAAACACCGGCATAAACGAAACAATCATCGCAATCTGACTGGCCAGAAACTGACTCTTGGTCAAGCTGGAAATCAGCAGGCCCATCGCCATTTGAAGCAGCAGAAAAACCGAGGAACCCAGCAGAAGAATCAGCAGACTGCCACGCATCGGAACGTGAAAAAGATAACGGGCAAACAATAAGGAAATTCCCAATCCGATCATGCCCAGAATGTAATTGTTGACCATTTTTGCAAGCAGGATTTCACCGCTGGTCATGGGCGTG
>CAZHPP010000513.1:0-3071 GCA_964534535.1 uncultured Victivallales bacterium
GCCCCGAAACGTCTTTCCGACTTCGACAGGATGAACAGCGAACCGGAGGAGAGCTATCAGAACGCCTGCCGGAGGAACCGTGAAAATCCGTTCACTCCGACCTGGCTTTCCATGGGACTGGACGTCCGCGGATTCTGGCTGGAAGTGAAAAACCTCCGGAACGACTGCAGCGGAAGGGATCTCCGGCGCTGGGGATTCGCCCGCCCGTGCACGCATACGCTTGCTTCGACCATCCAGGGAAAAGAGTTCCGGATCGGATTCGACCTGGGTCCGGGACCGCACTGCAGACCTCAGATCGTCCGCCGCCTCGAAGAAGGATGTCTCCCGATTCTGCATTCCGTCCAGTCGGAAAAAAACATCGAATACGCCCTGACGGCCTTTGCCGTTCCGGAACGGCATCCGGCCGGCCGGGAAACAGTCCGCGGCACGCCCGCCGATGCCGCCTACGCCTTCTGTTCCTACATTGAAAATCAGCTCCCGGAACCGGAACGGAAGCGCCTGATCGGTTCCCTGGACCGTTCCGAGGAGATCGTGCTCCGGATCCGGGTCGTCATGCAGAACGTTTCCAAAGCGCCTGCCTACGCATTCTTCAGCGGGGCGGGCATCGAATTCCGGGACCCGAAGAGCGCACCCCGGATCGGATTCCGCTGCGGGAAAAGCATCCTGACTGCGGAAGACGGAACGGAATCCTGCGCCGCAGTCACCCTCCTCGACGGAAAGACCGTTTCCACCCTCGAAAATTCCGTGCTCGTGACGCCGGACCGGCCCGTCATTCTTGACATGATCATCCCCAATGCGCCCCTCCCGGCGGACCGGGCGGACCGGCTGGCGGAAACGGATTTTGAAACCGCCCTGGCCTCCGTGCGCAGATACTGGAAAGCCATCCTTGACCGATGCGCCGTGATCGATCTCCCGGAAAAAACCCTTTCGGAACGGTTCCGCGCGGGAATCCTTCATCTCTGTCTTGCATCGACAGGGGAAGCGCACGGGAAACTTCTCGCGAACGTCGGAATCCGGTATTCCCCGATCGGTTCGGAAAGCGCCCCCATCATCGGGCTTTACGATTCCGCCGGGCTGACGGACGAGGCGGAACGGTGCCTTCAGTTCTTTTTCGAACGGCTGGGAAAAGACGGTTCGCTTTCGACCTATTACAACTATCAGAACGAAACCGGTCCCTTCCTCTGGACGGTCGCCGAACATTACCGACTGACCGGAAACGACGCCTGGCTTTCCGCGCATCTGAAGCAGATCGAACTGGCCTGCAGTTATCTGCTCCGATGGCGGAAAAGCGGAAAGACGGAACAGTGCCGCGCGGAAAAATGTTTCGGTCTGGCAAAAGGAAAAGTGGACGATCCCGACGATTTTTTCCATTCCTTTTTCCTGAATGCCGGAAGTTTCGGAGGCCTGAACCGCCTTTCCGTCATCCTGGAAAAATTCGATCCGCCGTTCGCCGCCCGGCTCAAAAAAGAGTGCGCAGACTACCGGAAGGACATTCTCAATGCGCTTGAGAAAGCCCGGAACGACTCCCCCGCAACTCCTCTCGAAGACGGGACATGGATCCAGACTCCGCCGCCCTGGACGGAATACCGCGGCGATCCGGCGTTCCACGCCATGGGCGGAACATGGAACGATCACGGAACCGTGTTCTACCGGACCCTGATCAATTCCGCGCTCGCCTGCGGATATTACGGCGTCATCGATCCGGAAAGCGATGTGATGAAGGAACTCCTGCTGGCAAATCAGTATCCCCACACGTTTGACAATTCGGCCTTCTGCCAGCCGTATTATCTCCGGCACGACTATGCTCACCTGATCCGCGGCGAAACAAAGCTCTTCCTCAAGATCTTCTACAATCAGCTGGCGGCCATGCAGGACAGGGAAACCTACACCATGTGGGAGCATTATTACTCCGTCGTCCACAAGACGCACGAGGAAGCATGGATGCTTTCCAGTCTTCTCTGGATGCTGTTCATCGAAAAGAACGGAATCCCGCATCTCTGCCGCGGCATTCCGCGCGCATGGCTGGAACCGGGAAACAGAATCCGTGTGGAATCCCTGAGGACCGCATTCGGAAAAGTCTCGTTCCTGGCGGAATCCTCCGATTCCGCCATTTCCTGCGAATTTTCCATAGAGCGTCCGGTCAGGGAAACTGTCATCCGCCTGCCGCACCCGCGTCAATGGCGCCCGGTTTCGTGCAAAGGCGGCCGTTCCGACCCGCTTTCCGAAACCGTAACCGTACAAGGAAACAAAGGCAGAGTCATGCTGCGTTTTCTTTAAGCGGGCACTGAATTTTTTTCCTTCCGGAGCCTCCGCAGAAGACATGCGAATTTCTGTTGCATTCCAAGGACTTGCACATTCAAAACAGGGTTGATTTTGCCCTTCCGGAGTGTACATTATCCATCGGAACGGAGGGGGGTCCTCCGAAACTCCGGAGCGCATTTACGCTCTCCGGAACAACAGAAAAACGGAAGGAGTTCCGAAATGAAGAAACTGTTGACGGCCGTCGCGTTCGCCGCCGCACTGGCGTTCACCGCCGCGGCAAAAGACTCACCGAACATGCCCAAAAAGGACAAATCCGAACAGATGCCCGATCCGGAAGCGGTCGTGATCGTCTGCGAAGAAGTCGCATGGGTAGACCAGTGCCCGGGAAACTGTCCCTGTGTCAAAAACGGAAAATGCACATGCACGGACAAACTCAAATGCGAATGCTGCCGCAAGAACCTGAAGCGCTGCTCCGATGCCGTTCAGAAGAAGTGCATCGCGGCCAAAAAGGCGTGCGATGCAAAGAAAGCGGCGTGTCCCGCAAAGGATCCCGCCTCCAAGACGGCGTGTCCCGCAAAGGATCCCGCCTCCGGAAAAACCGCGTGCCCGATGATGAACAAATCCGGAACGGGAACAAATTCTTCCTCTTCCGGCTGCGGCATGATGTAAGCCGATTCCGCAGAATTTTCGAGAAACGGACCGGAGCAGAGTTCCGGTCCGTTTTTTTATGATTCGGAGAACATGGAGTGGGGCGTCTTGCCGACGTAGATCTGGCGGGGCCGGACAATCTTCGTGTTGGTTCCGATCAT
>CAZHPP010000514.1:0-2064 GCA_964534535.1 uncultured Victivallales bacterium
CAACTACACCTCCGGGAAAATCTACAGCAACGTCATCAAGCGCGAACGCGAAGGCGGCTATCTCGGCGGCACGGTCCAGGTCATCCCCCACATCACCGACGAAATCAAGAAGGCCATGCGCTCCCTCCATTCGCCCGACGTCGACATCGCGATCACCGAAATCGGCGGAACCTGCGGCGACATCGAGAGCATGCCCTTCCTCGAAGCCGCCCGCCAGTTCAAGCTCGAGGCCCCCGCGGGCGACGTGATGTTCATCCACCTCACGCTCGTCCCCTACATCAGGGCCGCGAAAGAGACCAAGACGAAGCCCTCCCAGCAGTCCGTGGCCACTCTCCGCGGCATCGGAATCACGCCGGACATTCTCGTCTGCCGCGCCGAAGTTCCCCTCGAACCGGAGCATTTCAAGAAGCTTTCCCTCTTCTGCAACGTCCCCGAAAGCTGCGTGATCGAGGAGCTCGACGTGGAGCATTCCATCTACGAAGTTCCGCTCGAACTCGCCGGACACAAGCTCGACGAGATCGTCCTCGGCATTCTGCGCCTGGACAAGCGCACGCTCGAGATCGACTCCTACCGCCGCTGGCTTGAAGCCGCGCTCCACCCGAAGACGAACTGCACCATCGCGGTCGTCGGGAAGTACATCCGCCACCAGGACGCCTACAAGAGCATCTACGAGGCGCTCAGCCACGCGGCGATCAAGCACAGCGCGAAAATCGAATTCCTGCGCGTCGAGTCCGAAGAGCTCGAACACGGCGACCCGGCGAAGATTCTCGCCGGAGCCGACGGCATTCTGGTTCCGGGCGGATTCGGCGGACGCGGCATTCCGGGCAAGATCAGGGCGGTCGAATACGCCCGCACGAACGGGATTCCGTTCCTGGGAATCTGCCTGGGCATGCAGTGCGCCGTGATCGAATACGCCCGCGACGTGCTCGGCTGGAAGGATGCCGACAGCACTGAATTCAACGCCGACACCATGCACCCCGTGATCGACCTCATGGAAACCCAGCGCGGGATCTCCGCCAAGGGCGGGACCATGCGCCTCGGCGCGTGGCCGTGCGTGTTCCGCGACGGCACAATCTCCGAAAAACTTTACGGCACGAAAAACATTTCCGAACGCCACCGCCACCGCTACGAATTCAACCCCTACTTCCGCAAACAGCTCGAAGACGCCGGGCTCGTCGTGGCCGGGACCAGCCCTGACGATTCGCTCGTCGAGGTCGTGGAGCTTCCGAAGCATCCCTACTTCATCGGATGCCAGTTCCACCCCGAATTCAAGTCAAGACCCATGAAGCCGCATCCGTATTTCGACGGACTCATCGCCGCGGCTCTCAAACGCAAAGGAGCGTGATTCCCATGCCGAAACGCACCGATATTTCCAAGATCATGCTGATCGGCTCCGGCCCGATCGTCATCGGCCAGGGCTGCGAGTTCGATTATTCCGGCGTCCAGGCCTGCAAGGTCCTCAAGAAGGAGGGCTTCGAGGTCGTGCTCGTCAACTCCAACCCGGCCACCATCATGACCGATCCCGAGTTCGCCGACCGCACCTACATCGAACCCCTCACCGCCGACATCCTCCACGAGATCATCCGCCGCGAGCGTCCGGACGCCCTGCTGCCCACCCTGGGCGGCCAGACCGCCCTGAACCTCGCCATGGAGCTCCACAACCAGAACATCCTCCAGCGCTACAACGTCGAGCTCATCGGCGCCAACGCCGAAGCCATCTCCAAGGCCGAGGACCGTCAGAAATTCAAGGACACCATGCTCGGGATCGGGCTCGACCTGCCCCGTTCCGGCTCCGCCCATTCCATGAGCGAAGCCAAGGCCGTCGCCTCCACCATCGGCTCCTGGCCCCTGATCATCCGCCCCGGATTCACCCTCGGCGGAACCGGCGGCGGAATCGCCCACGACCCCGCCGAATTCGAAACGATCGTCCAGCGCGGACTCGACGCCAGCCTCAACACCGAAGTCCTCATCGAGGAATCCCTCCTCGGATGGAAGGAATTCGAGATGGAAGTCATGCGCGACCGCGCCGGAAACTCCGTGATCGTCTGCTCCATCGAAAACTTC
>CAZHPP010000514.1:2087-3070 GCA_964534535.1 uncultured Victivallales bacterium
CTCCATCACCGTCGCACCCATCCAGACCCTCACCGACCGCGAATACCAGGCCATGCGCGACGATTCTCTCGCCGTGCTTGCCGCCATCGGAATCGAAACCGGCGGATCCAACGTCCAGTGGGCCGTCAATCCCGAAACCGGACGCCGCATCATCGTCGAGATGAACCCCCGCGTCTCCCGTTCCTCCGCGCTCGCCTCCAAGGCCACCGGCTTCCCGATCGCCAAGATCGCCGCGCTCCTCGCCGTCGGATACACCCTCGACGAGATCCGCAACGACATCACCGGGACCACGCCGAGCTGCTTCGAGCCCGCGCTCGACTACGTCGTCGTGAAGGTCCCGCGCTTCACGTTCGAAAAGTTCCCCAAGGCCGACCCCACGCTCGGAACCCAGATGAAGTCCGTCGGCGAAGCCATGGCAATCGGCTCCACCTTCAAGCAGGCCCTCCAGAAGGCTCTGCGCTCCCTCGAAACCGGACACTTCGGCTTCGGCGCGGAACCCAAGGACGCCAAATTCAAGGCCATGGACGACGCCTCCCTCCGCAAGATGATCTCCGTCCCCAACGCCGACCGAATCTTCGCCCTCCACGAAGCGATCGCCCGCGGCTGGACTGAGAAAAAGCTCTTTTCGCTCTGCAAGATCGACCCCTACTTCCTCCGGCACCTGGCCGAACTCGTCGACTTCGAATCCGAAATCAGAAAGACCGGCTCGATCAAGAAGCTCGGCAATGACGTGCCGCTCCTCCGCCAGGCCAAGGAACTCGGATTCAGCGACCGCCAGCTCGCATACCTTCTGGACACCACCGAGCGCAAGGTCGCAGAACTCGAGCTCGAGAAGAACGTCGTTCCGGGCTACGGCATGGTCGACACCTGTGCCGGCGAATTTGAATCCCTCACGCCGTACTACTATTCCTGCTACACCGGAACCGACGAACCGCCCCGCCCGAGAAAGGGCAGAAAGACCATCATGGTCCTCGGCGGCGGCC
>CAZHPP010000515.1:0-3064 GCA_964534535.1 uncultured Victivallales bacterium
TTCGATCCTTGCCACTTCCGCGCTGGGCGCCGCCCTGCCGGTTGTCCGCGGCGGCATGACCCCCGCCGACATCGTGGCCGCCGTCAATGCGCCGCTCATCGTGGCCGGAATCGGAATCTTCCTTTCCATTCTCGGAATCTTCTCCGTCCGCTGCAAGGAAGGCTCCAGCATGATGACGCTCCTTTCCGCGCTCCGCCGCGGAACCTGGGGCAGCTCCATCCTGATCCTGGTGGCCTGCGCCGCGCTCGTCTACTTTGAAATCATTCCGCTCGGCGTGTTCGGCGCGATCATCGCCGGACTGGTCGCCGGCGTGATCATCGGCTATTCCACGGAACGCTACACCTCCGACGAATACAAGCCCACGAAGGAACTCGCCGGACAGGCCGTGATGGGCCCCGCCACCGTCGTCATCGACGGACTTGCACTCGGCATGCTCTCCGCCGGAATCCCCGTGATCGCGACCGTCGCCGCAATCGTCTGCGCGTTCGGGTTTGCCGGCGGATTCCTGCCGATCGCCGAAGGCGGCGGCACGATTCACGGCCTTTACGGAATCGGCTTCGCCGCTGTCGGAATGCTCGCAACCCTCGGAATCACGCTCGCGACTGACGCCTACGGCCCGATCGCCGACAATGCCGGCGGCAACGCCGAAATGTCCCATCTGCCTCCGCAGGTCCGCGACCGCACCGACATGCTCGACTCCCTCGGCAACACCACTGCCGCCACCGGCAAGGGCTTTGCCATCGGTTCCGCGGCCCTGACCGCCATGGCGCTCCTCGCCGCCGAAATCCAGGAAGTCGAAATCTGGGGCCGCAAGTTCGGACTCTTCAATGAGTTCATGAAGGACCCCGTCGGCACGGGCTACCTGAAGGGACCGGACGGCAAGTATGCCTCTCTCCTTTCCTCCCTCAACGATCCCAACACCGACAACATCATGGCCCTGGTTCAGGCGTTCAACGTGAACATCATGAACCCCATGCTGCTCTGCGGACTCTTCCTCGGCGCCATGATGGCGTTCGTCTTCTGCGCGCTCACCATGAAGGCCGTCGGCCGCGCCGCCGGACGCATGGTCGAGGAAGTGCGCCGCCAGTTCCGCGAAATCTCCGGAATCATGGAAGGCAAGGCCACGCCAGACTACAAGCGCTGCGTGGAAATCTCCACCAAAGGCGCACAGCATGAAATGATGGTTCCCGCTCTGCTCGCGATCGTCATCCCCGTCGTGACCGGACTGATTCTCGGAATCGCCGGGCTCATGGGGCTGCTTGCCGGCGGACTCGCCGCCGGGTTCTCCCTTGCCTGTCTGCTGAACAATGCCGGCGGAGCATGGGACAATGCCAAGAAGCACATCGAAAAGGGCAACTTCGGCGGAAAGAAACTCGCCGACGGAACCAAGAACCCCGTCCACGGCGCTGCCGTCATCGGCGACACGGTCGGCGATCCCTGCAAGGATACTTCCGGCCCGTCGCTCAACATCCTGGTCAAGCTGATGAGCATGGTCGCGATCGTCTTCACGCCTGTGATCGTGAAATTCTCGCCCGCCATCCAGAAGGCCATCGGAATCTATTTCCAGGGCAACTGATTCCGGGTTCCATGAAACACGGAGCGGGCGTTCCGGGACAAAACGGGACGCCCGCTCTGTTATTTGCAAAACGGCGTTCGGACATGTATTGTAACAGAACAATGCAGAAGGGCGTTTCTCATGAACGGCGAACTCCGCAGAGTCAAGATTCTCGAATATCTGACCGAACACGAACTCCTTACGGGCGAAGAGGCCGCAGTCCGGTTTGACACAAGCCCGGCGACCATCCGCCGCGACTTTGCCCTGCTGGATTCCCTGCACCGGGTCCAGCGGTTCCACGGCGGAATCCGCGCCGTCTCGAAACCGGACGACCGGGTCGTTTCCTTCGCGCTCCGCTCCCAGTGGTTTTCCGAAGAAAAAAGGCGTCTGGCCGAATACGCGGCATCCCTGATTCCCGGCGGAAGCACCGTCTTCATCGACGGCGGCACCACCACCGTGCATCTCGGCATGTTTCTTCCCTCCGACGTTACCGTCATCACGAATTCGCTCCCCCTCTGCAACGAAATCCGCGGACACTGGCCCGAAGGCGCGGGCCCGAACATCATCCTGCCCGGAGGACGGCTCACTTCCCGCGACCTGCTGCTGCTCGGCCCGGATGCCGAGGAGGGGGTGCGCCGCTACCATGCCGACATCGCGCTCTTTTCGGTGCGCGCGGCCGACGGCGATTCCTTTTACAACAACAACGAGGAAGTCGCCGGGATCGAACGCGCCATGGCCGCCTGTTCCGACCGCTCGATCGTGCTGATTGACCACAGCAAGATCGGCAAGACCGCACTCTGCAGGCTGGGGGACGTTTCCATGGCGGAACGGCTCGTCACCACGCCCTGCCGCGAACATGCCCGGATTCTGGCCGCAATCCAGAAAAAGGGCGTGAAGATCGACATTGTGCCCGAAAAGCAGCGATAATATCTGAAAGTTACAAAATTGTAACATATTCTTTCCCGTGATGTCCTGACTCCGGAAAAATCTTCTCTTCCGATTCAAATATCCGTCTTTTTATTACATTTTTGTGGGATCGTGATTCATATATTACAATTTTGTAAGTTTTTGCAATTTCATAAAAAACATGCTATATTGGGGAAAATGAACCGGGAAAAAGATTTTCCCGGAGTTGGCACGGTATCTGCTTTCTGAAATTATCAATT
Organism: uncultured Victivallales bacterium; assembly: GCA_964534535.1. GTDB lineage: Bacteria > Verrucomicrobiota > Lentisphaeria > Victivallales > UBA1829 > CAZHPP01. The sequence goes on from CAZHPP010000515.1 coordinate 2,722, forward strand.
ACGGAGGTCAGTCATGTACGACACAAGAAAAGAAGCAATCGCGGCCGTTGCGGGACGCAAGTCCGAAGTGGATTCGGTTGCTCCCTGCGGCTACAATCTCGAAGACTTCGGAAGCGATGTGTTCGGAGTCGAATGCATGCGGGAGCGTCTCCCGAAAGCCGTTTTCCAGAAACTTTACAAAACCATTGCGGAAAATTCTCCGCTTGATCCCAGCATCGCCGACGACGTCGCGAATGCCATGAAGCGCTGGGCGCTCGAAAAAGGCGCCACGCACTTCACCCACTGGTTCCAGCCCCTCACCGGAGCCACCGCCGAAAAGCACGACTCCTTCATCGAACCCGAC
>CAZHPP010000516.1:0-3064 GCA_964534535.1 uncultured Victivallales bacterium
ATAGCGTACATTTATGCCAAGTTTAAGAAGTATTGTTCAGAGAATGAGTCTCTGATTCATGAACGGGAGACTCTCTTCTCGCTGCTTCTTGCCTATGCGGAGGTCTACCACTATTTGCTGCATCCGGAAGATATGCCGAATCTGGAAATTGCACGGGGCATATCTTGCCTCAATAAACAGGAAGTTGTGCCATCCTATCCGTACCTGGTTGAGGTCCTGCGGCTTTGGAAAACGGGAGACCTTGCTGACGAACAGGTCGTTCAGATCCTGGAGATCCTCGATTCGTATGTCTTCCGCCGTCAGATGTGCGATTTGCCGACAAATTCACTCAATAAGACTTTTGCCGACCTGCATAAAACGGTGATGCGCTATGACCGTTCCATCCCTTATGAGGAACGTCTGAAACGTGTCCTGCTCGACAAATACGGCAAGGCAAGATTCCCCCTGGATGGCGAATTCCGGCAGGCAATGAAAGAGAAAAATGTTTACGAGATGCGTTCCAAAAACCGCAAATATATTTTTGCCAGAATGGAAAATGGGCTTACATTGGATGCAAAAGTCTTCGGCTGCAAGGACGTCGTTTACGATATGATAGAAAACGGGAACTATACCATTGAACATATCATGCCGCAGACATTGAATTCTCTGTGGAAACACGATCTCGGAGACAACTGCGAGCACATCCATAATGAATGGCTGCACCGTCTGGCAAATCTTACACTGACGGCCTACAATTCGGAACTGAGCAACAGGAGTTTTTCAGCCAAAGTAGCCCGCAATACCTTTTCCGACCTTGTGAATACTTCCTTCGGTTTTGACGAATCGTCAAAACATCTGTGGATGAACGAATTTCCCGCACAGCAGTCAAAATGGACTGTCGAAGAAATGGAAAAACGTGCTGATCTGCTGGCAGACCGTGCGTTACAGATATGGAAACCCATTTCCACAAAATTCGAGAAGAAAATCAATTCCCGGAATCTTTCCATCGTCAACGATCCGCCGGAATACTTCATCGGTTCCAAACCTTTGGAGTTTACGATCGAAGGTGTCACATTCCCCGTCAAACAGTGGGTCGATCTCTATGTCCAGGCCGCGGCATATCTATACCGCAAGAATCCGGAACACATTGACACTTTCGCCAAAAGTAAAAATACAAAGGGAATTGACGGATATTTCCAGACTGTGCCGAACAGCAAATACAAACAGATTGCAGACAACATCTACCTGCACTCCAATACAAGCACATGGGATAAGCTGCGCATCCTGAAAATTCTCCTGGGCGTTTATGGCATTGATGACATATCCGTATCCATTCATGATGATCCGGAAATGGATCTTGAGAAGAATTTTGAAAAATACCTTCAGACATCTCTGTCCAGTGAGAATGCTGCCGACTGTATTGCAAATCTGCATGCGCTTGACAATATTCTGCAGGAAGATGATTGTCTTGACGGCTCAATCTTTGAAGTCTCATCCAATGACAGAATCCAGACAATCCGTGAATTCCTGAACGGGGATTCCGATTTTCTGGGCAAGGACCGTTCTGAAAACAATAAGTATTCCGCGGCGTTCGGCAGGTATGCCGACTTTATTGCAAAGCTGGAGGAAGAATAACACCAGCCCATTCCTGCTGCCGAGTCAGGACGCCGGGCTTTGACTTGCCGTCCGGAAGTGCGGGAATTCAGACCTGCCGGGAGCCTGCGGCAGGGACAATGCGGCTGCGTCCCGTGTGCTGTCAGGGGCGTGTGCCCGACTGAGGAGCGCTTTCCTTCTCAAGCCAGACTTCGCCGCTTCTCTGCGGGACGAAATGTCCGCCGAAGGTTGGAATCCAGCAGGCTTCGTTTTTGTTTCCCCTGTTGCGGAGCACGTTGAAATAAAGCATGGTTCCCGGTTTTGCTCCAATTGTTTTCAGCGGTACGGCCAGGTCCATGCGGAACCTGTCCGGCCGGCTGAGATCGGAAATCACGGCGATCCCTTTTTCCGAAGGCTTGTCCGTGCCGTATGCCTTGAGGAAGAATTTGCCGTTGTGCCCGGCTCCTATCTGGATGCAGGGTTCGCCGCGCTGCGGAGCGAAAAAGAACTCGCAGCCGTCGCCCCATTCGGAAAGATTCGTGAGGAAAGCCGTCGCAACGGGGTCTTCGATCCTGAGATAAAGGAAATGTCCGTCGTGCATGATCCGGCCGCTGATGTCCCTGGAGAGCTTTTCATTCTGGAGTCCACCGCACCACTCGGGGATCCTTCCGGATCTGCTCCAGTCGGCGGTCTTGAGATTTCCGGGGGAGGGATTCGGCACGAACGGCGCCATGGTCTGCTGCATTGTGCCGCTCATCGCGAGAGTGTGTTTTCTGAACGCGTCCGCGCCGCGGAGCATTTTTTTCCAGACTCCGTCGTCGAATATTTTCACGCGGAGGCGGTATTCTTCCGGGGAGTCTGCGGCGGCCGCACGGACTTCGTCCATGATCTTGCCGAGCTGCTTCATGCGTTCGGGCGTGCCGAGCACGTTCCATGCGGTGATTTCATCATGCCGCGTCGGGATTTTTCCTTTGTAGGAGGCCGGATCGGAATAGATCGTTTCGACGGCACGGTAGAATTTTTTCATGGCGTTTCCGGCGGGGCCGTAATAGCGGGCGAAGAATTCGTCGATGAGTTTCGCCCCGTCGGCGGAAGGATCATCCGCGAGAGTGTACGTGAGATAATCCTCGAGCTGGTCATGGAGCATGTCCTTTCCGCCGTTTCTGCGCGATGAAGGCTCATAGAAGAATCCTCTGACTCCGGCCTTCGCGAAAGCGCGGAACTGTTCCGGAATAAAGTCGGCGAAGAATCCGGGAAACGGTTCATATCTGGCGTTTGCCGCCTGGAGGGCGGGGTAGCAGTAATAGAGCCATACGGACTTTTGCAGATGCGGCTGGCTCTTCCCCCAGGCTTCAAGAATTGCGCGGTCGTTTTCCATGGTGCGCCGGTTGAAGACGTCCCGGGTCTGAAGACAGATCTGAACGCATATATTGTCCTCGAGCGGGAACGTCCGGACAGGTTTCGGGGATCATCAATCCGAACTTGAGGTCTT
>CAZHPP010000517.1:0-3051 GCA_964534535.1 uncultured Victivallales bacterium
TTTGGAATAAGTATGTTGCCGTCTTTGCTTAACGCGTATGGGCGAGCAGCCCCTTCATGAATGTCCCTTATTATTTTTCTGCCGGATTCAGCCGGAACACGACCGGACGGTACGCTCCGCAGGGAACCCCCGTCGAAAGCAGGCCGTCCCGGAAGCGGAATCTGATCTTCCGCCATGCACCCGACGGCAGGAGTTCTTCCGCCGATTCGGGCCGGAACGCGCATTCCAGCGTTACTTCGGGAATCGGGTCGTAGTTCAGGTTCACGAGCGCGCAGAGAATTGCGCCGCCGCGGCATTTTCCCGCGCGGAAGAACACGTCCTGTTCGTTTGCGCACGAGACGGGGAGTTCCGCCAGACGGCGGAAGATTTTCAGGAGCCATCTCCGGCGTTCGGGCGAAACCGTGTAGCAGCCCTCCGGAATGCCGGTCCAGACGACATATTTTCTGCCGTTTTCCGCCTTGACTCCGATGCAGCCGGGAGCGACCGTTTCCGTCTCCGGTGATCCTGTGAAGGGAATGCGTTCCAGCACGGAATAAATATCCGCTCTGCCGTCCGGCGCGTGCGGCAGCCGGAATTCCGGAGAATAGAGCAGACGCATCTTTTCTCCGCTTTCCGGATCCTCTTCATAGGAGAAATGCGGACACGGTCCGAGCTCGAATCCCAAGCGGATTCCGCGTCTTGCGAGTTCCGCCGCGGCGGTGGAATCAAGGAACAGATTGTGTGCTGCCAGATTTTTCAGCTCCGGATCTGTGAGGTTTTCCGCGAGCTTCCCGGTCACCATGAAGCATTCCGCGGAGGGATCGTCCGTTTCCGCGAACCGGAAGGGGATTCCCAGACGCCCGATCACGTCGCTTTCCCACTCCGGACATGTGAAGTAGTCCGGGTATTCGAGCGGGTTGAAGTTCTTTTCCAGGTTCGGGAGCGGCGAGGCCGGCCCGAGCCATTGCGTTTCTGCGACGGTGCGTTCGAGCTCCGAATAGAAGCCGGAATTTTCGCGCATGACGGCTTCGAATGATGCGTTGGGGCGTCCCGCCTTGGGATTGATGAAATTCGAAATCCAGAGTTTTCCGCCCGTGAGCCCGCCGAGGATTGCGCCGGTGATGTGCGAGTGCATCCCGGAGGCGGATTTGCTGTAGAGATCCTGCGGATAGGTATCCGATTCATCAAGGACAGTTCTGACTTTTCCGCAGCCTTTTTTCTGAACGGCGGTTTGCCAGAAGCGGCGAGGAAACTGTTCCTTTGCGGCCTCCTCGAAATAGAGTGCGTTGCCGACGCGCACGAACGGTTCCGTGTTTCCGGCGGCGGCGAGCGCCATGCGTTCGAACATGACCTGTTCGCGTCCGGCCCCGGAAAGTCCGCAGGGAATCGCGGGGTTGACGGAATCGATTGCGGCCCGGATATTTCGGCAGAAGGCTTCGAGAGAATCCCGGCGGACCTTTTCGAACTCGGCGAGGATCGCGTCGCCGGGCTTTGCGGAGGTCACGAGCCGGATCAGTTCCTCCTGCGAACAGCGTTTCGAAAACTTCGCGCGGTGGAGCGGACAGAAGCACTCGAGCAGACTGTTGTCAATGAGCCGCGTATCATCGTCGAGGAGGAATGTTTCGGGGGCGAGTTTTGCGAGCGAGCTCACGACGCAGCGGCAGTACCTGAGGAAATTCTCGTCGAGCGGACACATGCGGCCGCGGGTGCCGCCGCTGTGGTTGACCGTGGTCTGGAATCCCGCTCCGCAGGGGGAGGCGCTGCTCCAGCCGTGGCCGATCAGGGTCTGGAGCAGGACTCCGAGGCGGATTCCGGAGCCTTCGAGCTGCCGTTTGAGCTCCGCATAGGCGCCGATGAAAAGGTCGGCTTTTTCGTAGGGGTCCTTTCCCTCCGGATGGAGCGTCATGGAGGGGAGCAGGACGGAGAGACCGGCGGACTTTGCCATCCGCCGGTATTCTTCCGCCATGAACGGGACATCCGACGGTTCAAAGGGCATGATCGTGAGAAATTTCATGTGTTACTTTTCTTCCATGGTAAAATCGTCGAAATATGTTCTGCAGTTCTTTCCGGAACCGCCGAGTGTGACCAGAATGTTGTCCGCTTCGGCCCATTTTCCTGATGACGGGACGGTAAAATCGAGTGAAAGTTTCTTCCATTCCGCCGAGGCCGCAGATTTTACGGAAACAGGCGGAAGTCCGAGAAACGCGTTGTCCTTTCGTCCCTGAAGTCCAAGAGACATTCCCGTGCCGCCCGGCGATTGTTTCGCCATGACGGTCAGATGGTAGGATTTCCCCGGCTTGACGGGAAGGCTTTTCAGGAAGCATCCGCCGCTTTTTGTCTTTGAAGTCATGACGAGACAGGGCTTTGCGCCTGCGCCGCCGGAAAAATCCTGTCCGAAAACGGTGTCGCCGTCCTGAGTCTGCCAGGAGCCCCAAACCTGTTCCATCGCATCGGAAACGGGATAGAATGCCTTCGGCGGGAACGCCACGATCCGGAAGGAGCGCTTCGGCACCCTGATCCTGAACTTTCCGTTTACGACGTTCAGGTCGGAACCGGCGTACTCTTCGCGGGCGGCAAAGGAACCGGAGGCGATTTTCGAAACGTCGATTTCGGATTCATGGGTGCGGATATCCCGGTTCGAAAGGAAGAGCACGGTTTTTCCGCCGGGGCACTGATACCAGGTGACGCGCACATCGGGATCGGAACTCTTCACGGTCGAATCCTCGCAGTATTTGTGACAGACCGTCAAGGGATTGCCGACTCCGTACTTTCCCATGATGTCCCAGTACTTCCGGAAAACGCTCCCGTTGGCCCAGCTGAGGGAGGAATCGATATCGTTGAGTCCGAGCATGGCGAGCATGGCTTCCGTGGTTTTCGGGGTGCGCGTGTTCACGCCGCGGTCGGCATACCACAGCGCGGGAGAGAAGAGCACGCCGATTCCGAGGACGTCGCGGTTGTATTCGCTCTGATAGATTTCATCCGGGATTTCGTCCGTGTAGCACCAGAGATTCCGCTGGACGGCGGCGGAATGCTGTTCGCCGGGGAACCAGTAGTCCGCCATGCCGCACTGGA
>CAZHPP010000518.1:0-3051 GCA_964534535.1 uncultured Victivallales bacterium
CCGGATTCAGGGAAACCGTGTGGAACACGGCGAGTCCGGAATCCGCGGCGAAAAATTCCGTCGCGATGGTCTTTCCATCGAAGGTCTGACCGCGGAATTCGAGATCCTTCGCAACGGAGGAAGAATTGCGCATGGAGTTTCCGGGCGAAAAATGGCCGAACGAGTTGTCGCCTGAAAGTTTGAACTGGATCATGCTCTCCAGAACGGAGGGCTGGAATTTTATCCCGGCTATTTCGTAAAGTCCGCGCATGGCATAGGAATCCGTGGGCATGAATTCGCGGTGTTCCGGCAGTCCGTCCGCCAGCGATTCCGGCAGAACGGCCATGGAAATCACGGATCCCGCGCGATAGAAGCGGACGCGCATGTCACCGAGCGTATATTCTTTCTGAAGTTCGTACATAAGTGAAAATCTCCCTTGTTGAATTTATTTCTATATACATGAATCCGTGGGATAGTTCCTTTGTTTTTCCAGCGGATTCCTTATGTTGCGGCGGCGAGCCTGGCGGTATACAAAGAAATCAAAAGATCCCTAGTTTGACCGCTTTCAGGAATCCATGCGCCCGAATCGTCGGGCGCATGGAGCAAATCCCGTCAATCCAGCTGACCGCGTCCAGCGCACCACAGAATACCGCGGCGCAATACATGGCGGTAAGCCGCATGGCTCCAGTCGGCATTGTCATGCCCCGGCGAGAAGCAGAACACCCGGCTCTTCTGAAAATTCTTTACCCAGGCCAGGGATTTCATGCTCACGGAATGGTCGGTGGATAAGATCACCTGACAATCCGGACTGGTCTGCTCGTCGAAGGTAAAAATTTCAGTTGTGGTCGACCAGGGGGCGATCCCGTCTGTGATCGGATGCTTGACCGGCCCCGGAATGAAATGCACCGTCTGATTGAGAATCGCGCAATCCACATCCTTCCGGCTGTATTTCGGCAGCGACCCGATCGATTGCCACAAATCCCAATGGGGATAGGCGAACATCGCGTGATGCAGGATGAGGATTCCCTGTCCGTTGTCGAGGATTCGATTCATGGCCTTGACCATCTTCTCGTCCGGTTCCTGCTGCATGGTGAAAAAGACGAAGGCATCGTAGGAATCGCGTTCATCTTCCGGAGCGACCCCGAAATCCCAGACATTCTGCACATAGGCATCGATCTCCGGCAGACTCCGGAAAAGTTGATGGAACTGCTGAACCCGATACCAATGCCCCCCTGTCAGGACCGCAATCTTAAGCATATGCAATTTCCTTTTTTCGTTAAAACTGGTTTCGACTGTCGCGGATTTCACCCGTGGCAAAATAATGTTTCAATGTTGCAGCCGCCTGTCGGCCGGCGAGTTCGTACATCGGCTGATTGGTTCCGGCGATGTGCGACGAAATATACAGATTGTCCAACTTGTGGAAGATATGGTCAACCGCGAGCGGTTCCCGGTCGAAAACATCAATACAGGCGGAGATATGCCCGCTTTTAACGGCATTGATCAATGCCGTTTCGTCGTATAGGGCCGAACGCGCCGAGTTGAGGAACAGCGTGCCGGGGCGCATCAGCAGAAATTCATGCCGCTTCAGCATATGGGTGGTTTCTTCCGTCACTTTCGCGTGCAGACTGATGACATCCGCGGTCTGCAGTAATTCAGGAAGGGAAACCAGCGCCGCGCCCAGTTCTTTTGCCCGCGTTTCCGGAACATATTTATCATAGGCGATGATTCGGCATCCCAGGGCGGTGAGGTAACGGCAGACCATTCCGCCGATCTGTCCCAAGCCGATCAGTCCCACGGTGGAGCCGTAAAGCAGACTGGATTTTTCGACATTCTGCTGCCAGACGCCATTCCGTTTCAGGGATTCTCCGGCCTCCACCATGCGGCGGCGGCCCCAAATGGCGCAGCCCACCGTCCATTCCGCGACCGCGCGGTTGATAGCGTCCGAACCTTCGATACATGCTTTTCCCGCTTTCAACGCATCCTGCCAGATGCCATTGCCGGGAAACGACGAATGGATCAGCACCACAAGCTCCAGTTTGGGGAGAAAACGGATGCATCCGTTCGGGAGCGCGCCGTCCAGTCCGTTTTGCAGCAGAACGGCACGGACATCTTGAAAAAGTCCGGCTGGATTTTCCAGTTGTTCCGAGGAAAGGTCATCCGCAAAAATGGGACTGGCAAACTCGGCCAGCGCGCGGCGGGTTTCCCCGGTGATATACCGGTTTTCATTGACATCTCGACTGACCAGAATCACAGGCTTCGACATGATAACTCCTTGGAGCTGATTTCAAAAGTATTGGCTTTTTCATGCTGATTGTTCAACTTTCCATGTGCCAAAACCGTTTGGACACATTCCCTGCGGCTTTTTCATGATGAAGCCGCAAAAATCAAAAAGAGGTGCGTCAATCTCCTTTCCCGATTTCGCGTGAGTTTCAAAAAAACGTTATGTTTCAAGTCCGAACTGTACTCATGTCTGTTGTTTTCCTGATTATACTTCAATCCCCAGATAAAGTAAATAGCATGGATGACTAAAACTTGGCATTTGTAATAAAATGAGTGTTCTTTTGAATGAAATCAGTTGATCGGCGCCGAAACTTAACCATATTTCATAAAAAAGAGAGAAAGCCATGCTGTTCCAAGTCCGAACTGTGCGCCCTGCCATTGGGCTGGACTGTTTTTAGTTAAATGATAGGTGTAACCGCCTTGGCATTATTATAACCCTTGCTGAGTGGATTACAAGTCACGAAATAGACTTCGTCCGGAGTCCTGCAGTCCGGCAGGGCTGTATGAATCCGACACACGTTGTAGAAATTGACATATCGCCGGATTTCCATTTTGAGTTGAGAAAATGAGACATACTCCCGGATTTTCAGGTCTTCATACTTCAGAGACCACCGGATGCGTTCCATCTTTGCGTTGTCACGACAGCGGCCGCGCCCATCCATGCAGACCGTGATTCCACGGGATTCAAGGGCTTCATAGAAGAAGTCTCTATTAAATTGACTGCCCTGATCAGAATTGAAAATTTCCGGGGCACAGTATTTCGCGATTGCGGTCTCAAGCGTTTCGACGCAA
>CAZHPP010000519.1:0-3037 GCA_964534535.1 uncultured Victivallales bacterium
ACATGCTCTGGAGGCGTTTGAAGCCGGAAAGGTTTCCGCGCTTCTGAAACACCGCAGCCGCGGGCTCGGCTCCATGTTCGCCTCCGAATCCGCCCTCGACTATCTCAGCATCCTCTACCGGCTCCTGCTGTTCCGCAGGGGACACGAGCTCGAAGTGCTCCACGACGCGCTTTACGACGCCGTGAAGCCCGGAGCCGAAGCCACCCGTCCGCCCGCCGCAGGACCGTATCCGCCCGACCTCTTCGACCGCCAGCTCGGCCAGCTCGAGGAGTGGCAGCTCATCGGGAAACGCATGGAAAAGACCCGTCTGCGCTCCTACCGGGACGTGCGCCGGGACGTGTTCCGCTTCCATCTGACCGACGAGACGGTCTCCTTCCTCCTGTGGCTGGAGGACCGTCTGCGGAACGACCTTCTGCCGCGCGACGACGATTCCGTGAACCTGCTCGAATTCCTCCTGAATCTTCTCCGCCAGACCGTGCGCCTGCTGAAGGATCCCGAATCCAACAGTTCCGCCGTGGTGTTTTCCATGTGCGAACTCCGGGAAAAGACCGACCGCCTTTCCCGCAACCTGAACCGGATCACGGTGCGCCTGGGCGACTTTCTGCTGAAAGCATACACGCCGGACGAGGCGCGGGACACCGTGGCCGGGCTCGATTCCTATTTCCGCAACTATCTTCTCCAGCTGAACAGGCTCCGCATGAAGATTCTCGCCGAACTTGACCGCCTTCACGGCCCCGACGCCCCGCAGCTCCAGAAATGCTTCGACCTGTTCGCCGTCTCGCAGAAGAACCTGCCGCGCGTGATGCAGGTCGGCGGAAGTCTCGAATCCCCCGCGTTCCAGGTGAACTCTCTGCTGGAATATTACGGCCGCGAGGGCCGGATCGACAGGCTCTGCGGCGCGGTGCACGACAACGCGATGCGCGTCCTCGGCAAACTCACCAGCTATCTCAAGGAGCTGGAACGCCGCAGCAGCCGGCTCGAATTCATCGACCGCCGCCTGCGCGAACTCGCACAGAAGCCCCCGGAATTCGAGTCGAACGCATTCCTGCGCGACCTCCTTCAGACCGCCGCCGCCCCGCTCGACATGAACGATTCGGACGGCTTCCACAAGGCCGAACCGCCCGCCCCGCCCTCTGCCCGCACCGCGCGCCGGACCGCCCCGAAAATTTTCCTCCGCACCACGCCCTTCGCCGAGAAGCATGTGGAAACCCACGAGGAAATGCGGCTCCGCCTGCTCTGCGAATTCCTTCACTCGCACTATCCTTCAGGCGGAAAACTGGATGCGTCGGAACTCGGAAACCCGGACGACTTCCGGCAGCTCGCGTCCCTGCTGAAATACGGCATTCTCGGCGGAGGCCGCCAGCTCGAAACCATCGGCTGGAAGCTCCGCACCGAACCCGGAAAAACCATGTGCGTTCACGGGACGGCCGGCACGCTCGACGGTCCCGAAACCTTTGCATCGGAGACGGTTCATCATGGATAACGAATATCTCGACCTGCTCGCGAAATACCCTGAAAACGTAATCGAAATCAACAACTGTCTGACCGAGGCGGCCTGGTTCTACAAGACCGACGACCCGGAACTTTTCTATGTGCTCCAGCATTACGAATCCGCGTTCCGCGCCTTTTTCCGCGAAAACTTCGGCTGGGAGCTGCGGGTCGACTCCAAGTCCGCGCGGCTCGTCAAGGACAAGGTCCACAACCGCGCGCTCGGTTCCGCCGGAATCGTGGAGTTCAAGCTCCGCGGCCGCGACGAATATTCCGCCTTCCTGCTCATGATCGAATTCTACGAAAAACTGCTCTCCGACCAGTCGCTCGCCTCGACCGACCGCGAAAACCCCACCTTCACCTTCGGCGAATATCTCGACTACGTCTGCGCCCGCATGAAGACGCTCTTCCCGGGCCGCACCGACCTCGACGCCGAAACCGTCAAGAAGAAAACCCTGCGTCCGCTCATGGAAAAGCTGATCGACTACCGCTTCATCCTGCCGATCCCGCGCGACACCGACGACCGCGTCAGCGAAGAAAAAACCATCTACGAGGCCCTGCCCGCCTGCTGCCAGTACAACCCGGGCGCCCTCGAAAAGAACATCGACGAGGTGCGCAATGCCGAATGACCGCGACATCTATTCCGTTTACGCCGTCCGGCTCGTGAACTTCCACAACATCAGCAGCGTCACGATCCCCGTCAAGAACGGCGGACACCTGTTCCTGCTCGGCGACAACGGCTCCGGCAAGACCACGATCCTCGACGCCATGCACTATGTGCTTTCCGCCGGCGAACTCGAACTCAACTCCGCGGCCCGCTTCGGCGGAAACAAGCTCGACGGACGCCGCATCGCCGGGGTCGTGACCGCCTACAACGTCGACTTCGGCGGCCCCCGCTTCCCCGAGGGAAGAGTAACCTACGCCGCGCTCGAACTCCGGAGCCCCGCCGGAAACGTCGCAAGCATCGGAGTCGGAATCTCCCTCACGGGCGTTTCCGCCGCCGTCACCCAGTGGGGATTCCGCACCGCGGGCCCCGTTTCCGAACTTCCGCTCCTCGTGAAGGACTCCGAGGGCCGCGAATACCCGCCCGACCGCGACGAATTCCACAACCTCATCCAGAAGGCCGGCGGACGCTATTACAGTTCCATGCAGCAGTATGCTTCCGCGCTCGCCCGCGACTTTTTCCCGACCCGTCCGCAGTACGACGAGTACCGCAAGTTCCTGAACATGTGCAAGGCCTACCGCGAAATTTCGAGCCGCGCCGGAAACTACCACGAACTCTTCAAGAGCCTGCTCCCCGAACCCGATTCCGAAACCCTTTCCGAGCTCCGGAACAGTCTGCGCAACCTCCGCGAATCCCGCTCCGCACTCACGTCGCTCGAAAAGAAATGCGCCTGGCTCGACAATCTCGAAGCGCTGCGCGGAGCGGTCGGAGTCTCCCGCCGGAAGATCGCCCTGCTCGACTGCGGCGAAAAATACTTTGCCAAGCGCTCCCTCGACCGCCAGTTTGCCGAATCCGGCGACCGCGCGCTCGCCATGAAGACCGAAT
>CAZHPP010000520.1:0-3010 GCA_964534535.1 uncultured Victivallales bacterium
CGCGGCCGGGAGCCGGTTCCACGGCGTCGAGCCCGCTGCCGGAAAGGTCGAGCCACCGGACGGCGCGTCCGTCCTTTTCCGCGAAGGCCGCGGGGGCGGAGGCGTCGTAATGCACGGCGAGTCCTGCCGGAAAGCCTGTTTCCCCGGCGCCGAGCGCGGCGGCTGCAAGGAACGCGGCACTGAAGAGGGCGGTTTTCATGCTGGTTTCTCCGGAAGGAAGGTTACGGGATCAGGACGGGGGTGGTTGGACCGGTGAAGACCCGTTTGAAATAGACTTTCTGGAACTCTTCCCGCGTGTCGCGCTGGTAGAGCTTCTTCTGGAGGAAGTCGTTCAGACTGTTCATGGCGACGTGGCCGTCGACGAACAGCATGTTGTTTCTGCCGACGTGGGAAAGATACGGCGAGGAATAGATGGCGCTGTCGAGGTCGCTCATCAGGAAGAATTCCTTGCCGTATCCCGGCCGAAGCCCGTCCGCTGTCAGGAACGTCTGCGCGGTGTGCACCACCAGGTCGAGCCGGAGATAGCACGTCCTGGCGTGGGTGCTGGCGCGATAGGTGGCTGCATAGGTGTGCCAGCCGTAGTTCCAGCTCGGGGAACCGAGTTTCAGCGGGCAGCGGAACTCGCGGTCGACCAGTTTCGTATTGAGGTCGAAGTAGGCCTGCAGGACCGAAGCCCAGCGGTCCGCCGCGGCATCGCCGGACCGGAACACAGAATTGTTGTCGCTCCCGTAGGCGAAAATCCACATGCCGACCTGCTTCTGGTTGCCGAGACACTGGATTCCGTTCGCCTTGCGGCGGACCATGTTCAGCGCGGGCAGCAGCATCCCCGCCAGAATGGCGATGATCGCTATGACGATCAGGAGCTCGATGAGTGTGAAATGACGGTTCGTCTTCATGGGGGCCTCCTTGTTTTTTCCCCGGGCAGGGGATGTTTCATTGTCAGGAATGTTCTTCATCTTGAAGAATCCTTTCCGTTTTGATAGTTCATCAGCTGGTGCAGCGTGTGGAGCGCGGGGGAAAACACGGCCTCGGCATTCGAAAACGAGCAGAGCGCCACGGGCTTGAACGGTCCGCCGTCCCGCCCGCCGAAATGGCTCCGGACCACGTCCGGATGGTAGCGGCGGTTGTTCAGCAGGACGACCGAATCGAACCGTTCGCAGCGGTCGAGCCGTGCCAGGACCATCCCGAGAATCCGGTTGTAGTCGTCGATCGTCCGCAGCGCCGCGCTGCTGCCGGAAAGCGCAAGATGCTGGATCTGATTGAATGCTGCGACCGGCGAACTTTCCGGAAGCGGAGATCCCGCATAGCGGTTGTATCGGGTCACGGCGCCTTCATAGGAAAGTTCCGCTTCCGCCGTGCCGCATTTCCCGTACGGGAAGTCGGAATCGCCTTCCGCACCGTCCACGCGGCTGCCGCAGATGTTTCGGAGCAGTCCGGGCTTCAGACCGACGATTTCCCCGTGCGAGATCAGGGTGGCGTAAAATCCAGCCCCGCAGACGACTCCGAGCATGCTTCCCGTATTGCCCGTCCGCATGGCATAATGCCAGAACAGGAGATCGTCGCTGTATCCCGGCTCGACCGGGATGCGGTAGCGCCGCATGAATTCGCGTCCGATCTGTTCGACAAAGGCGGAGCTGCGGCGGCAGGAGACATCGTAGGAGATTTCCGCCGTGCCGGGAATCCGTTCCAGGAACCGAGGCATCCATTCATCGGTTAGGGCGAAGATTCTTTTCCAGCGTTCCCCGTCGGGCTGTTCTTCCGGGAATGCGAGCTGGCGCACCGACACGGGAAATCCATTGATGTCGACTGCGGCGAGGTAAAACGCCTTCCGCGAAAGCCAGAAGCCGGGGAACAGGCACTGTTCGCTGTTCGACGTATAGACGACCCGCGGACGTCCCCGCATGGTGTCGTCCACCCGTTCGCTGATCAGATGATGCCCCTTCAATTCCTCGGCATACCGGATGACCGTTCTTTCGTTGAGTCCGGTCAGTTCGATCAGTTTCTGGCGGCTGACTGTGCGCCGTGCGAAGATTGTGCTTCGCAACCGTAGTTTCTTTCCCAGAATCTTGGATGGCGCCGTCATGGTCATTCCTCCCGATTTGCTGTTGCTGCGGATATTATACCCGAACCCTTCCGAAAAATCAATCTTTTGCTGTATTTTTAATAAAAATAGACCGAAAAAAATCCTGTATTTCCCTGTTTTTACAGAAATGAGAAAGCTGGCTGCATCTGCTGTTTCCCGCTGAAAATCAGAAGGAATATGCTGTAAAATGTTTTCTCCGGAATCCTGTTTTTATTATGTATTTTGAAAGTTTAACGGAATAATCGTGGCTTGGCAGCCGGGGATTTTTTTGAATATTTTACAACTTGATATACACTTTTCCCGGGAAAAAGAATCTGTTTTCCGCTCATTCTTTCAAAAAGATGAAAAAGACTGTTGCCTTTTTCACTCTTCTGAATTATAATGTCAGTAAACACCGGAGAAAACCAGAATCATGCTGGAGCACGGAACAGTCGCAAAAGCGGTCAGAATCGCGGATTCCCTCCGCGCCGAACTCGTGTCCCTGAATGTCAGGGACGGTTCGGAGGCGGCTTCCGCCCGTGAAATCGCGGAGCGGTTCGGAGTCTCCGTGCCCACCGCCCACAATGCCATCAACATTCTTGTGAAGGAAGGCTGGTTTTACCGCATCCGCGGGAGCGGCACGTTTTTCCGGTCGTCGGCGTCCCGCCGCAAGGTCAGGATCGCCCTGCTGGATGCCACAAACCCCGACCTGGTTCCGGACAAGAGCAGGGTCGTGGACCGTCATATCGACTATGCAATCGATTTTCTGTCGGAGAAAAACTGCGAAGTCAAGATTGTTCCTTATCAGGAGATGGTGAACACACGTCTTGCGGCGAAGTTGAGTTCCGAGTTTGACGGTTTTCTGGCGAGCATCAACTTTGCGACCCCCAATGGGATTTCCTTCCTTCGTTCTTCCAGAAAACCATATGTTGTCTACCGCCAGGATTT
>CAZHPP010000521.1:0-2998 GCA_964534535.1 uncultured Victivallales bacterium
GCGTATAATATAGCACACGTTCTCGTTTTATCTATGTTTGATTGCAAAATAGTATGAGTTCAGATCCCGGAGTAGGTCTTCCTGTATTCCGTCGGCGTGAGTCCGGTCAGTTTCTTGAACCTCCGGAAGAAATAATAGTCATCGCCGTCCCCCAGTTCTCCGGCGATCGAGGCAAAACTTTTTTTCGAACCGCAGACCAGTTCCGCCGCCCGGTCCAGCCAGAGCCGGTCCAGAAACATTTTCGGGGAGACGCCCATCCGGTTCCGGAACAGCCTGCGCAGATAATTTTCGCTCATGTTTGCATATTCGGCCATCTGCGAAACACTCCAGCCGCAGCCGCGGGAACTCCGCACCGCCCGGACCAGCTGGGGAACCGCATCCGAAAGAGCGGGATCGTGTTCCGGTTCCCTGCTTCGGAACACGTCGATCATCAGGGCGATCAGTTCGGCGCGGGCTTCGAACAGGGATTCGAGCGTGCCCTTCCGGATTTTTGCGATGACGGGCAGAAGCCGGCGTCCGTTTCCGAACGGCGCCGTGCCGTTCCGCACGATTCCGCGCTTCAGCAGGGTTTCCGGAATGGGGCCTGAAAAACAGATGGAGTCCTCCACGAACGGCATTGCGTAGCCGCCGTAGCGGTGGCGGAATCCGGGCGAGACCAGCAGACCGTCACCGGGCTTCAGAAAGGTCATCTTTTCGGCTGCTCCGTCGTAAAAGTAGCCGTCTCCCGCGGTGAGCTGAAGCAGGCAGAAGAATCCGAAGGCGCGCATGCGGATTCCTCCCCGGTCCAGTTCCTGGCGCTGCGGTGCGCTCGGGACGTTTTCGTAATAGACGTGGAATGTCATCCCGGTTCGGGAAAGGTCCTCCGCAAAGGCCGGAGCGACAGGCGTGTGGCAGATTTCCCCGGGACTTCCGTTTTTGATAACGTATTGTGTTGAAAAATCCATTTTATTCCCAGCTCTCCGGGTGTAATATATCCTGCATAAACCAAAATTCAAAAGGAGTTTTGAAAATGGCGCTTTACACCTGGAACGGAAAAAATTTCGACAAAGAATTCAACGTGTTCCTGGAAACGGTCGCGGAATGCCGTCCGGACATGCTTTCGAAGGAAGGCGGAGAAAAAAATCTCCTCTTCCGAAAGGCGTCAGAGCCGGGGGCTCTCCGCGTTTCCTGCAAAGGCGGCTCGGCCGTGATTGAGGCCGGGAGTCTGGCCGGATTCGCCCGCGGCCTCGGATTCGCCTTCGCCGGAACGGATGCGGAGGAATCGACCGGATTCCGGACTCTCGGAATCATGCTCGACTGTTCCCGCAACAAGGTCTTCCGCCCCGATTATCTCAAGGATTATTTTCTGAAGATGGCGCTGATGGGATGCAATTTTGCCATGCTCTACACGGAGGATACTTACGTCCTTCCCGGCGAACCCTATTTCGGCTGGATGCGCGGAGGCTATACGCTGGAGGAGATTCAGGAGCTTGATTCCTTTGCCGCAAAGCTCGGGATCGAAGTCGTCGGATGCATCCAGACCCTCGGACATCTGGCGGAGATCCTTCAGCATCCGGCCTATGCGAAAATACAGGACACATCCTCCGTTCTGCGCGTGGGCGAACCGGAAACGTATGCCCTGATCGAAAAAATGGTCGCCTTCTGGAAAAAGGCCGTGCGTTCAAAGCGCATCCACATCGGGATGGACGAAACCCATGACCTCGGCCGCGGCCGCTATATGGACCTCAACGGTTATGTGAGCGGGCCGGAGCTTTTCCGGCGCCATCTTGCAAAGGTCAATGCGATCTGCAAAAAACATCATCTGACCCCGATCCTCTGGTCGGACATGTATTTCCGTCTGGCCGACAAGGACCGGAACTATTATTATGACAATCCTCGGATTCCCGAATCCGTCAAGGCCGGAATCCCGAAAAACGTCCGGCTCTGCTACTGGGACTACTATCATGACAACGCGGAATTCTATGAAAAATACATCGAATGCCACCGTTCCCTGGGCAGCGAACCGATTCTCGGGTCCGGAATCTGGACCTGGGCCCGGTTCTGGTGCGATTTCGACCTGACCCTTCAGACGGTTGTTCCCTGCATGGAAGCCTGCCGCCGCACGAAGCTCCGCGAAATCTTTTTCACCATGTGGGGCGATC
Source organism: uncultured Victivallales bacterium (assembly GCA_964534535.1). Classification (GTDB taxonomy): domain Bacteria; phylum Verrucomicrobiota; class Lentisphaeria; order Victivallales; family UBA1829; genus CAZHPP01. Next base: position 2,142 of record CAZHPP010000521.1, read on the forward strand.
TGGGCGGCTACTGCATGTACGATTCCTCACTTGCGGGGCTCGAACTCGTCTGCGGCCTTGCGTACGGGGAAAAGCCTTCCGCCGACGATCTTTATGAAAAACGTTTCCGCGCCGTCTGCGGCGGAGACTTTGCGCTGTTCCGCGATGTTTCCGCGATCCACAGACTTTACGGCCATGCGAAATACGGGTATTTTTCCATGCCGGCCGACCGGCTCTTCTGGGAAGACCCCCTGATCGGCGCGGATGAAATCCGCTGCGAATACGAGCGGAAGGGATGCATCGCGGATTACCGGAAGGAACTCGAACGGCTTTCCGTCCGGCTTGATGCGGAAACGGAACTTTCCGACAGCCTTCATGCGGTCCGCGAACTGGTCCGCGTGCTGATCCGCCGGTTTGAATTCCGCCATGCCCTTCTGGCCGCCTATGCCAGGAACGACCGCACCGCGCTCCGGAAGATCGCCATGGACCTGATTCCCTCCATCCGGAACGGAATCGAGGCGTTCGCCGGCTGGTACCGCTCCGACTGGATGCGCACCGCGCGCCCCTTCGGCCTGGAAGTCATTCAACGCCGCGAGGCCGGACTTTCCGCCCGGTTCGGCGAGGTCCAGACGCGCATTCTCGAATATCTCGACGGGAAACGCGGCCGGATCGAGGAACTGGATTCCGCACTGAAGATCGAGTCCGCCGTGAAGGAAAGCGGTTTCGCTCCGGCGGTCGTCTACAGCGGCAGCTGCATTCAGTGACGGACCGGCGCCGCCGTTCCGCTGCTGTTCCGGTAAAGAATGCTTTTGTGCCGGGCCAGTTCTCCGACCGTGCCGTCCGCTGAAATGCGGATCATGCCTCCGGCCGGGATGGCG
>CAZHPP010000522.1:0-2989 GCA_964534535.1 uncultured Victivallales bacterium
CGACACGTTGTAGTATTCGCCGGACCAGATCGAAAGTCCCTTTGCATTGTGTCCCCAGCCTGTGACCGAGTCATGATAGATCCGGTTCATTCCGCAGGAGCCGTCGCCCAGCGCATGCGCATAGCAGCGCCGGATCGGGTAAATCAGTACGATATCCCCGGCCTTCCGCAGATTTTCCGGCACGGGAAGCGTCGGAGGCTCCATCGTCACGGAGCCTTCATAGGAGAGCGTGTCCAGCCACACCCTGCGGTCGAGAGTCCGGTCCAGGTGTTCACGGACAAACGAAAGCAGGCGGAGGTTCTGGTCCGCTCCGTTCCCGAGATGAGCGCACGCCGGACAGGAGCAGTTATGTCCCCAGGTGTCGAATCCCCAAAGGTCGACGATATCCACTTCGGACATTTCCGTGCGGAGCAGCCGTTCCACTTCGGACGCAATGTATTCCAGCAGACTCTTCTGCGAAAGGCATAGCTGAATTCCGGTGCAGGTTTCTTTCTTTCTCTTTCCGTCGGCGGGCAGCCCGAACCATTCCGGGTGATTTTCCCAGACGGTTCCGCCGTCGGCCATCGGCCGGTCGGGATTCAGCAGACGCTGGAGAAGGTGTCCGCCCTTGCGTGTGAACATGCCGAGTTTGGAGGCAAACTTCGCCGTGAGCGGTTTGTATGAGACCGTGTTGATCCGGCTGCGCGCCATCCATTTGAGCAGTTCGACGGAATCATCCGACTCGCGGTACTGATCGATCATGCGGAAGTAGAAGGAAGGCACGATCCGCAGCTTCTTTTCCGGCAGGCGGAAGGCTGGAACTTCCGGAGCCGATTCGCCGTAGGGACCCGGTTCCAGCCAGCGCCATCCCTGAAGACGGAGCAGTTCGTATGCGCCGTTCATCAGACCGCTGCGGCCGTCGCCTTCGATGACGGTTCCTCCGTTTTCCGGGATCAGCGTGAATCCGCCGCCGGTATCGCGTTCGGCGATGCGCAGTTCGATGAAACTTCCGGAAGCCGGGCGCTGTTCCGCGACTTCGCAGCAGAGAAGCCCGTTCCCTTTTTCCAGGAAGTATTTCAGTTCCGACGCGGCGAAAGACGAAGTGCACCGTCCGGCGCGCTCCGTGTCGTGCCGGAAATCGATTGCATTTTCTTCTTCCGCCCAGATTCGCCAGAAGCGTCCGGCTCCGCTGAACGGCAGCACGATTGTCATGGTTTTCATGTTCACCACACGGGATAAAGATGATGAATGCGTTTGCGGTATTTGTCGTGGATGGGTTTGTTGTGTTCGTCGCAGCCGGGGATGTTGTTGCTGACCCAGATTTCAGGCGTTCCGCCCTTTTCCCTGATGAGCCGGATTGTTTCCGACATCATGAGGTTCAGCGCAAAGCAGGTGAGAATCGTGGCGGTCGGTCCGATTTCCTCCGTTACGCCTTTGACCTTGAGGATGGCGTCCGGATAGGGCACATGGTTGTCGATGGCGATGTCCGCGAAGTCGTTGATGTTCTTCTTGTTCGGGTGGCGCCAGATGAAGTTCTTCGGAACTTTCTTTGCGAATTTATGCGCATTGACCGTAATCAGTTCGACGCCGCGTTTCTTTGCTTCGACGGCCACATCCACGGAAATCACGTTCAGTCCGTAAAAATTTACAAGAATGAGCACGTCGTCCTTGTACACATCGTAAAAGTTCAGAATGAACGGAGCAAGCCCTGTGATTTTTGCCGTTGTCGGCATGGCGGAAATGATGTTGGTTCCGGAGGGGAACATGGCGTTGACCTGGGCCAGTCCGCCGGCGCGCCAGAAGATTTCCATTGCGCCGATGGCGGAGTGTCCGCCGGCTCCGAAAATGTTGATGAGACGCCCTTCCAGGACCTTGTCCGAAAGCACTTCGGCCGCCTTCAGAATGTTCTTTTCCTCGTCGCGTGCAATCTCCCCGAGAAGTTTCGTGACAGAGGACGTGTATTCTCCGATCAGTCTGCTCATGGTCATCCTTTGGTATTGTTGATATTGTTCAGACGGTTGTTCTTCAGTTGAAGGTCGGCGGCCGAGATGCCGCGGATTTCCAGTTCTTTTTCCATGGCTTCCGCCGCAAAATTCAGACATTCGAGAATTTCAGTATCGCTCTTCCGGCAGGAAAATACGGGGAACGCCGTGGCAATGCTGAACACAGGCTCTCCGGAAGCGTCCCGCGCCGGGACTCCGATCGCCTTGATGTCGGAATCCACCATCATGACCACATGGCGTTCCCTGCGGATCTGTTCCAGCTGCGCCATGAGCTTCGGCAGGGTGGAGGCCTCCCGCCAGACGCTTTTCAGCGGAAGACTGTCATGACGGACCACATCCTGAATGATTTCATCCGGGGCAAATGCCAGAAGCACGCGACCGTTTGCCGTGCCGTACCAGTCGGCCTGATAGTGCCGTCCGTCTCCGCCCTGATCGACCTGAAGCTTCTTGGCCGGTTTGAGTTTTGTCAGCGTCAGCCGTCTGGACTGGAACCGGAGTCCGACAACAGTCAGTTCATTGAGCCGGCCCATGACATTCCCTGCGCAGCGGTCCGCAATCAGATTCAATTCCGTCCAGAGGCTGCCGCCCCCTGCGAGCCTGGTCAGACGCTCTCCGCGCCGGTAGTGCCCATACCGGACTTTTATCAGAGTGCCTCCGGCGCAAAGCGCATCCAGAATATGGGATGTGCTGGATTTGGTCAGTCCGGTTTGTTCGACCACCTCGGAAAATGAAAATTCTTCTCCGGATGCAAAAAGTTCAAGCACCGTCATCAGTTTTGGGACCAGTTTTATCATATTTTCAGTTTCCTCTGCAGAATCTTAAACCATGCCGTCTCCGGCGTCATGCAATATTATACTTCAAAAGACCGTTTTTGACAATACGTCTCAGGGGAGAAGCAAGTCCTTTTGCGTAAAGATTTCATATTCTGAAAAGTTTCAGGGAGAGTTTTCCCTCCGCGTCCCCTGTCTGGATCTGCCGGGCATGAAACCTGTGCGATCCCCCGGAAA
>CAZHPP010000523.1:0-2985 GCA_964534535.1 uncultured Victivallales bacterium
TCTGACGGCGGCGGGGGCATGCGGACCATCCTGAAACGGTGTCCGCCGGAGGCGCGGCGCGGGGGAAAACTCCGGAAATCCGGGTGCCCGCAGCCCGTGCCTCCGAATGATTTATTTTCCCGCGTTTTTGAAGTAGGTTCCGATCCGCAGAAGTGCGTTCTCGCGGATGTTCACATAGAACATGGCGATGTCGCCCCGGTGGAGCGACTGCGGTTCGTTCAGCGAACCCATGCCGTAATGCGCGGTGTCGGAAGGCTCCACGATCAGGCCGCCCGTTTCCGGCACGAGCCGTGCGCCGTAAAGTCCGGCTGAAATCTGCTTCAGTTCGGAAGTATGGCGCTTCCAGATGGCCGTGCCCCGGTGCAGCGAGGCCGGAGCCGGAGTCGGGTCCCGTTTCCAGTTCAGCGGGTTGATCCCGAGTCCGCCCTTCACGCAGAAGAGACCTTCCCGGCATTCGGCGGTCTGGGAGTTCCAGAGCGCGATGACCCCGATATCCTCCGCGCCCTGAGCGAATTTGAGCCCGTGCGCGTCGAGTTCAGCCTGCGTCACATGCCAGCCGGGCAGATACGCGGCCACCAGTTTCGAGGAATATTTTCTGTCGCCGAAATGTTTTTTCATGAGTTCGAGCAGCACGCTGGAACCCTGGCTGTGCCCGAGGAGAATCAGCGGCCGGCCGTTGTTCCAGTGCTCCATGTAGTAAAGGAACGCGGCCTCGACGTCCCGGAATCCCACCTGAAAATGCGGAGTGTCAAGGTTTCCGGTCTTCAGCGTGCCCGTTGCGGACGCCATGGAGAGCTGGCGGTAGAACGGGGCATAGACGTTCGCGATGCCCTGAAACATGCCGGTGTCGCGCGCCGTGACGATCTGAGCGGGAACCCTGTGGCTTTCGAGACGCCAGTCCATGTTGGTGACGAACGGGTCGTCGACCACGGTCGGGTAGACGAAGAACACGTCGACTTCCCGGACGGGCGAATCGGGGAGCATGATCCAGTTCTCTTTTTTTGAATAGTCGGCCGGCGCGAGCTCCCTGGCCTCGGCGCAGACCTTTTCCGTCCCGGCGGCGCGGAGTCCGGAAGGAAACGCGGAAACAAAGCATGCGGCCAGCAGCAGAGCCGCCGGCAGAAATCTTCGGATCATCATGGGAAACTCCCTTGTTATCCTGAAAGATATTGCCTGCGGCATGAAAAGTCAAGCGGGAAGGCGGATCCTCCGGGAGAGAATGCGCTCCAGATTGGCGGAAAGGGCCGGAATCAGTTCCCGGTCGGGGAGAGGCTGAGAAAGGAAATGCGCCAGCTCGAAGGCCACGTCGTGGTTCTTGGTATCCGTGCCGAATACGAAGCGCCCGATCCCGAGTTTCCGGATCGATTCCGCAAGGGACTTTCCGCAGCAGAAGGTCCCGCAGGTTTCCAGAAAGACGTTGGGATGTTTTTCCGCAAGGGCTTCGGCTTCGAGCCGTCCGGGGAGTTCTCCGCCGGAATGTCCCAGAATGAACGCCGCGCCGGGATAACGTGCCGCCGCCGATTCCAGCAGGGACGGATTGTCCCACGAATCGTTCCATGTGTGGTTCAGGATCGGCAGCCGGTACCGGTCGGCATACTGCCACATCGGTTCGAACCGGGGATCGTCGATCCGGACCTGCCAGTAGGCGCAGAGCGTCTTGAAGCCGATGAAGAAATCATCCGAAAAAAGACTGTCCAGCGCTTCCGTCGTCAGGCGGTCCGCATACCAGGGATTGTATCCGACATAGCAGAGGAAACGTCCGGGGTATGCGGCGGTCCTGCGTTTGAATTCCAGGGAATGGGCGACCGGGTCGGTCATCAGTCCGGCGGAAACGCACATCCTGTCGATTCCGAAGCGGTCCATGTTGCGGACCAGGTTCCGGAGCTGGGAATCGAGGTCGTTGTGGTCGCGGATCGGCCAGGTGCCCTTGCTTCCGCCGAAGTGGGCATGCGCGTCCGAAATGGTCACGGAGGTGTTTTTCCTTCCGGCAAGGAAATCGTTCCAGAGCGGCTTGTCCGCGAGGAGCGGCGATGTTCCCGCGAGTTTTTTCTCTGGCGGCGGGCGATTCAGCAGACGTTCGAGATTGCCGTGGGCGGCCAGTTCCTTCTCGGAAGGGGTCAGCTCCGAATGGATCAGCGCCCCGCACGCGGCTCCGTACTGCGATTTCATTCCCAGACCGAAGAAGAGCCGTTCCGCCCCGAATTCATCCCGCAGCAGTTCCAGAACGCCCCGCACATGAAGTTCCGCCGTATTCACGGAAACATTGGGGCAGCGCCACATGAGATGAAGCAGATTTTCCAGCTTGCGCCACATCTGGCGGGCCACAATGAAGGTGATGCAGGGATGATGCAAAGCCAGATATTCCAGGTCGGAATACGGGAAGTCCGGCGACATTCCGGCGATCACGCCGGGGTGAAATTCGTCCAGCGCGCCTAAGATCCGGTCGAACGCGCGGAATTCGAAATAGGGCGAGAGCCGGAACATGCGCACCGTTCCCGCCCGGGCCGTTTCGCGATAGAACTCCGCCGCATGGTTTTCATAATAATCCGAAGGCGTGACCACGAAGGAGGGAAACAAACGTTCCCGGCACGGCGCGAGTGTTTCCAGAAGTTCGCGGTTGCCGTTGATCGGGGAATAATCGGCGGCGGAACGGGAATCGGCCAGGGCCCGGCCGATTCCCAGATAATCCAGATGGCGGAGCAGGTCGTCCGGAGTCTTGAAGTTTCCGGTCCCGGTCATGCCTTCCCCGATGGTAAGATTTGTGCTGAACCAGTTCATGTTTTACAGAGTCTTTCCGACGGACTTCAAGCCGTCAGTTTGCGGAATCGCTGACTGTCACGGTGATGTTCCGGACTTCCGTCGCGGCGTTTCCTGAGTCTTTTTTCGTGTTGAATCCGAGGAATACTTTCGCGTAGACAGTGCCGTGCCACCAGCTGTTTCCGGAAAAGCCGGGGGCGATCCCGCGGAACGCCCTGTGATTGGCAA
>CAZHPP010000524.1:0-2985 GCA_964534535.1 uncultured Victivallales bacterium
AATCGTGCGCCAGTTCACGCCTGCATGAAGCGCCCAGCCCGCAAGCAGGACCGTCGCAAGAACGCCGACCGACCAGAACCCGTGCGTAAAATTCATGTAGCGTCCGGTCTCGACCGGATGCAGGTCCTGAACGTAGGGAGTTCCCATGGCCTCCATGTAGCCTTCGCCGCATCCGGCGATCAGAATTGCGCAGAACAGCATCATGTAGTTTTGGGCAAGTCCGGCGAGAAGCATGCCGGCGGTCATGAAGAGCAGACAGATTCCGATGGTTTTCCGCTTGCCGAAGCGTCCTGCGATAAATCCGCTCAGGATCAGGAACACGCACATGACGACCGTGCGCCCCATGTGGAGCGCGCCGCCCGCGCTCATGCCGCCGCGGTCCAGCGGAAACTTCAGGCCCAGCGCCAGCTGGACCAGGACAACAGGGATCGCCACGGAACTCGCGGCATAGGCCATGAAGGAGAGGAAACCGGCATAATCGTAGCGGTGGAAGACGAGTCTTCCGTTCGGGGACTGTGGTTCTGACATGAGAAATTACTTTCCAATCTGCTGTATTTTTTTGCGGACGGAGTCCGGCTTCAGTTCGTTTCCGGGATTTTTGAGCGCCCGGTTCCAGAATTCGAGCGCCTGTCCGCGGCGGTTCAGGGCGCGGTAAATATCGCCGGCATGGTCGAGGATCACGCCGTCCGGCTGAGCCTCCAGCGCCAGACTGCGGTCGATTTCGGCGCGCGCCGCTTCGAATTTTCCCTGGCGGTAGAGCACCCACGCCAGGCTGTCGAGGACGGCCGGATTTTTCGGGTTCGCGGCAAGCGCGCGGCGGATCAGTTTTTCGGCCTTGTCAAGCTTGATTCCGGCGGAAGCAAGCGAATATCCGAGAAAATTCAGGAGTTCAGGGTCGTTCGGACGCACGGCGAGCTCGGGTTCGAGAATCCGCTCAATGAGGTCGATCCGGCCGAGCTTGTCGGCCAGGACGGCGGCAAAGACGGCGAAATCCCTGCGCACTTTCAGCGCACGGGGCGTGTTCTTGAATTCGAGCCGCAGGATTTCGAGCACGCGGTCGAGCGCCTCCTGATGCCGGTTCATCTTTTCCAGAGTCACGGCCGCAAGGTTCAGGGTGTCAAGATTCCGGGGCAGAAGATTCACGAGCGAAAGGGCCTTCTCATAATTTCCGATTTCAAAGTTCGCCGCGGCCGCCTGATGAATCAGCAGCGGTTCCGCCGCTCCGTGGAGAAAACAGAAGTCGAATTCCTTTGCGGCCGCCGCATAATTGCCGGACTGGAACAGGGCGACCGCGTAAAGGCAGCGGTTCCGGAGATTCGGAATTCTGGAGCGTTCCAGCTGAAGCCGGCGGGCGCGGGCGGCATTGACATGATCGTTCACGGACTGGAAATAGTCGGCAAGCATGCCCCAGGAGTCGGAGCTTCCCGGCGAATCGAGCAGACCGGAAGCCGCCATTTCCAGCAGGATGCCGGGGCGTCCGTTCGCGGCAAGCACGGCGGCGGCACGCTGGAAATCCGCCATTTTCAGGCCGTTTTCCGGTTCGAACGCCAGCCGGAGGAAATTCCGTTCGGCCGTGCCGTATTTTTTCTGGAATTCCGCGCGGTCGCTGTCGATGAGCCATCCCAGAAGCGGCAGGGCTTCGCCCGAGGCCTCTTTCCGGGCGGAATTGTAGAACAGAAGTTCCCCCTGAAGAAGATAGGGATTTTCTTTGTTTTCCAGCCAGTCCGCGGCATCGCGGAGAACGCCGTCCGCCTTGCGGAACTCCTTGAGGTTCAGAAGGATGCTGGAATAAAGGGTTGCCGCGCGTGCAGTCTCGTTTTCCATTTCAGTTCCGGCAGGGTCCAGCGAAAGCCGGTGTTCGAACGCGGGGGAGATCAGGGCGGCGGCCTCTTCGGATTTGCGGTCGAGGAAAAGTTTTTCGGCGGCGATCATGGAAAGCAGAAGCGCTTCCGGATGCTTCGAGGCGGCGGAAATGATTTTCCCGGTGAATTCCGGATCGTTGAGCCGGAGAATCAGCGTAAGTGCAAGATTGTTCAGCATCGGTGACTGCGGATCCCTGTCGACCGCCTCGGCAAAATACTGAAGTGCGCGTTTGCTGTCCGGCGCTCCGTCAAGCAGGAACATGGAAAATGCCGCGGCCGCCTCCGCGGAGGCAAGCGCCTTTCCGGAAAGCTCCGGACGTGAAACTTCAGGACGGTCGGCGGGTCCCGGAAGCGCGACAATATCCCTGGCCGCCAGCGCGGCTGAAAATGAGGCTGCGAAGATCAGTGTCAGGGATTTTTTCATCAAAGGATTCTGCCCGGCCGGACCGAAAAAAAAGGCGTGCTCACTTGCGGCACGCCTTTTTCCGTTGGTAAACGGCTCAATTACTTGTTCTTGTGTCTCAAGGCCTTGAGCAGTTTTTTGCGCTTATGCTGGGCGATTTTCCGGCGGCGCTTTTTTCTGAGGTTTCCCATAATTAAGCTTCTTTCTTTCTGATTGAAAGTTGATCTTTCAGCGATAACATATCAATTTAATGCCTTTTCCGTAAAATGCAAATCGAATTCATAATTTTTTTCGTAAAAAAGCAGAAAAACAGGAAGCAGGGAAAAACCGGCGAGTTGCACCCCGTCCGACAGGTGTCGACAAGAAAACGCGCGCAAAAAAAATGATTTTTTTGCGCAGGGTGCAGGGCTCTCTGAGTCCTGCCGAGGGTTGAAGGGGCGAGCAGCCCCTTGCCGTTCCGGGCGCACATCACGGCCAATGATTTTTCGTCCATTAAGCATGTCAGCAGGCCATGTAACAAAAATTACAAATGTAGCTTGCAAACATTCCGAAACGCTGTAAATTATCAGGAAGCAACCGGAAGGCCGAACAATACCGTCATGAAAAAAATGTCAATTTCCGACTCCGAACTGGAAGTCATGAAAGAACTCTGGAACGAATCGCCGATCACCAAATCGGAAAGCGTCGTGTAGGGAAAGAGTGTACGTCTGAACTCCAGTC
>CAZHPP010000525.1:0-2980 GCA_964534535.1 uncultured Victivallales bacterium
GCGGAACGCCGGGCATTCCAGTCCCGCCATGACGGAACGCTATACTAGAATTTCAGATAGCGCGGCTGTTCGGTATGCTCAGGTGTTGGAATTGCCATCTGCAAATAAAGTGGAGCCAGAAGAACCAGAACGGGCTCAACTGCTTGAACAAATAAAGTGCATGCCCATCGGGGAAGTTAAATTAATATTAAACTTTATATTAAAAAAACGATGAAAATGTTAATATTATATTAATACCGTAATTATTTTTTGACTTTTCCTAACAAAATGGTTTGACGCAACGGCAAAAACCATGTATATTACCCCGTTTTTGAAAGGAATACCGCTCATTTCGGGTAAACAACAGGCAGTGAGCCGGAATGAAGTTCCTTCTCTAAAATATCAAAGATCAACAAGGAGGTGCTATACAAGAACGCATCAAACCAACAAAAAATGAAAGGGTTGAAAATGGGAAAAATCGATTGTGAAAGTCTGACTGCCGCAACGGTTCTTCTGAAGCACGGATGGCCTGAACTCACTGCTGAAAAACTGGTCTTCCTGCTCTCAAGAAACAGTCAGGAAAAGGAACAGAATCTCATGGCGGATTCATTGCTTTCGCTCCGGGATGCATCGAAAGCTTTAGGAGTTTGTCGCGGTACACTGATGAACTATGTTAATCATGGGTTTATCAGTGCTTCTAGATTGGCTGGGAAACGCAAAATTCTTATACAAAAATCCAGCATTGATCATTTTCTCGAAAAGTCAAAAATACAAATATCGAACTCCGATATGAAAATATAAAAATATCGGTCTGAAGTTATTTGAACTGATTGAATTTCTAGTAGTTTATATACTGGAAATCTCTTTCTCGTTGACAAAAAAAGCATTGGTAACTTTGGCATATTCCGGGATATTCCGGGACATGCCGGACAAAAAAAATATATATAAGGAGTGCTCGTTATGAAAAAACTGCTTGATGTAAAAACGGCCGCCCAGCTTTTGAGCGTTTCGAAAACAACAATTCGGCGGCTTATCGCAGAACGGGAAATCAAGTCTGTCAAAATTCGGAGAAGCCTTAGAATTCCAGTCGAAGGAATCGAAAAAATTACCAGAGGCACGAGATGAACATAAAAGGTCATTTTATAGCGGCGCTGGGAAGAATTCCTGCCCCCGGAACCGGATGCCATGCCGCACTGCTGGGTGTGGCAAATCTGGGGATTATGGCCGGATGCGATGATTCCGACCTTCTGGATGAAATCAGGGCGCATATTCCGGCAGGGGCGCGGCGCGTTCCAGATTCGGAAATCATGGACGCCATACGCAGGGCGCACAAAGACACCGTTCCGATGATGACAGGCGGACGCCGGGCGTGGAATCCACGTCCGATACCGCCGCCCCGCCGGACACAAGCCGAACTTGTCGCAATGGTTCTGAAGTCTCCGGAAGCGGCGGACGCCTCATTCGAGTCTTCCGTGCTGAAGGCTGGCGGCGATGAGCTCGATCCGTGCGGCGCGGACGTCTTCGATTTCTCGCCGGTTCGCCTTGAACCATATTCGGAAGCCCTGCCGTATACAGCGGACATGATAACGCTTCTGGCAAGCCTTTACCAGCCGGAAGACCTGCTTTTTATCGGAAGTAGGGAAAGCGCCGGACGGGAAAGCATCCGTTCGGCGGCAAGCTGGATTCGGATGTTCCAAGCCCTGCTTGCGCACGCCGGGAAATGCCCCGCAGACGAACGCAGAGCGCTTCTGACTCAGACAGGGCTGGATTACCCGCTGATATGCCCGAATCCTCTCACGGGGGAACCGGGAGAGAAGAAAGACGGTTCCGGAATGACGTTTCGCGGCGACAGCTGCATCCGGGATTTCCGCTTCATCGTTGTCGAATCCGATTCCCTGCCAATGCAGAAACAGGGCGCAATGCTGAAAGGGCTCTGCTCGTTCGGATTCCGGATCGCGGCGCTGATCCACTCCGGAAACAAGTCCGTGCACGCATGGCTGAAGATCGATCAGCCTGTTTCCAGTCTTGCAGAATGGGACGCGCATATCCGGAAGGAACTCTTCCCTCTGCTGAAGTCCTGCGGCGCGGACGGGGCGTGTTCAAATCCGTCACGCCTGTCGCGTCTGCCGGGCATTTATCGTGCGGACAGAGGGAACTGGCAAAGGCTTCTTTACCTTGCCCCGGAAGGAGGCGCATTATGAGCGAGAATGGCATGAAGACACCGACAGAAAAACTGCTGGAAACAGCAGAAAAATGTATCGCGCCGGATAATGAAATGCTGCTTGAACAGCAATACGGTGCATTCTGTTCTTATGATGAAAGAGGTCGCAATCCGCGCATAAATGAAGATTACTTTGCCGCGCTTTACTGGAAAAAGTTCAGTCCGATATTCGATGTTGCGGAACAGCGTTTTTACATGTATGAACCAAATACCGGATTATGGACATCTCTTTCAGATTCAAGAATGCTTTCAAATCTGAGTATGTTTTTGAAAGAGTTCGCCGATAGGAGAGAAGCAACTTTCCTGAACCGGATACGCGATGTGCGGACACTCAAGGAACTGCTTGTGTTCCTGAAGGGGAAGGCAGAAAGGGAAAATGCCTTTTTGCATGGCGGACAGCAGTTTATTCATTGCCGAAATGGCGTCTTGACATTTGACAGGGATTCCGGACAATGGAAACTGAATGCATTTTCCGCTGATTTCCACAGCCGCAACCGGACTGAGATCGAATATCGTCCGGATGCACAATGTCCCCGATTTTTGGAGGAGCTTGTCTGCCCTGCGATGTCGGCCGAAGATGTCGATCTCCTTCAGGAATACGTTGGACAGTGCCTGCTCGGGAACAATCTTTCGCAGACGTTCCTTTTGCTGACTGGAACAGCCGGAGGCGGAAAATCGACTCTGGCCAACATCGTTGAAGGAGTGGTCGGCCGTTTCAACTGTACGGAACTGAGGCTCGAATTCATGGATCGTCCGTTTGAAATCAGCCGTCTGCTCGGG
>CAZHPP010000526.1:0-2976 GCA_964534535.1 uncultured Victivallales bacterium
CTGATTTCAATCCAATGAGCTGCTTGCCCATTGAACCATCGGCAGGACTCAAAGAGCCCTGCACCCTGCGCAAAAAAATCATTTTTTTTTGCGCTCGTTTCTTTGTCGATACCTGTCGACCGGGGGGCAAATCTCCGTTTTTCCCAATGGACTTCCCGAATCCCTGAAAAACAGTCAAGGTTTCGTACACAGCCTTTTTCAAAAAAAAGCAGCAGAATATTCAAAAGGTATATATGGTGCCAGTCTTGCTGTCAGATTGTAAATAAATAAGATGAAAATATTGGTGTTTTCAGCGATTGCACACTGCCATTTGGCTGGACTGCTTTCGTCAAATGACAGGTGTAAACGCCCTTGCATTACTATAAATCTTGCCGCGGGAATCACAAGTCCCAAAACAGACTTATTCAGACGCTTCTTCCTCGACCTGATTAATATCCCGGCAATCTCCGCAATCGTCGATTCTCCGGGCAGCGCTTCCAGCGCAACCTCTCAAAACAGATTTTCTTCTTCGTCGTTAACGGCTCCTTCGCTGATCCTGCGATATTTTACGGGCCGTCTGTCCCTTTGTCAAGGTCTCCAGTTTTTCTGGAGGAGTGCTTTTCATCCATTGGAAAATGATCTGCACCATATGACTTCAGAACATCAAGCATTTTCTCCAGTCGAGGCGATGATTCGCCATTATGGTCAAGCATGAATAATTCCTGTTCAATCGAGGCGTCTTCCAGCAGACTGTTGAATTCATCTGAACGTGAGCGCACGTTGGGATCCGCACCGCACGCCAGGAATTCCTGCAGCAGCTCGACCTCGTGACGTCCGATCAATGCCGAAAGCACGCAAGTCCCGTCAAGATCAACGGCATTGATGTCCGCCCCTGCCTGATGCAAAAAACTGACGATCTCGCGGAAAGCATCGGCAGAAATATCTTCGCAGCTTTCGAATCGATCCGCGGCCACAGTCATGACGGTGGTGCGGCGTTCCTTGACCCGCTCAATACAAGCCCCATATTCCAAAGCATGCCTTATCGCCTGCATGTCGAATTCGCGGCAGGCGGTGAAAAGGTTTTCCGTTTCCTGTTTCTTACACTCCTCCAAATAATCCATAATATCATAGTCCTCATCGGAGGCACTCTCCATATATGATTGGAAGTCAAGGTATTCATAGGGCGTTTTCCCCTGCACATTCTTGATATTCTGATTGGCTCCATGACACATCAGGTATTTGACCAGACGCAAATCACCGGCTTCGCATGCCCGATGCAGGATGGTTTCATTCCGGCTGTTCTTGTCGTTTGTCGAAAAGCCGTATTTCTCGATCAGATAACGCACAGAGAGATACCTGGGCGTGGCTAACAGAAGGACATCGTTGTCCCACCGGTTCCGAGCCGTAATGTCTGCTCCATGTACTTCCAACAGGCGCAAGATGTCCAGTTCGTCCGGGTGATACATGGCGACGGAAGTCCCGACTTTCGTTGCGGCTGCCGCATTCGCCCCATTTTTCAATAAAAAGCGCAGCAGTTCGCCATGAGCAAGCATAAGCGGTGTAATGCCTTCGACATTCGCCGAATTTACATCGGCACCCAAGGCGATGAGTTTATGTGTCATCGCCAACAGATTTCTTCTTTCTTCTTTGCTGCTGCCGCGCGTTTGCAGCGAGTCAGAACCTGATTGGCAATGATACCTCTGCAATGCATAAAGCAAAGGCGTGTTTCCTTTTTTATCCCGAATGTGCGGCGATGCTCCGCTGTCCAAGATGAAATCCGCCGCATCGTGATTGCCTTTCTCTATCGCAAAGAACAACGCCGTTCTGCCTTCCTTGTCCTGCAAATCCAGATCAGCTCCGCCATGAACCAGAATTTCAGCCAGCGTCATGGATTCCTCGCTGTTCACAAAGTGTGAACAGAAACATTCCATCAGCGGTGTTTCTTCCTCCCTGTCTCGAATATTCACATCCGCCCCGTGTTCCAGATAGTAACGGACCATTTCCGGATGATTATCCAGGACGGCGCAATAAAGTGCCGACCATCCCAGCCGATCCCTGTGATTGATATCGGAATGCTGTTCTTCCAATAAATAACGCACCAGATTCATATCAGTGGCTCTGGAGGCTGTAATCAGAGCAGTACTGCCACAGCCATCGGTCAAATGGACATCTGCACCGTGTTCGACCAAGAATTTGACAGCCTCGAAATGCCCGTGTCTTGCGGCTCCGGTCAATGCCGTAGTTCCGCTTCCTGCCTTGAAATTGATCTCGGCTCCGGCAGCAATGTCTTCTTTCATCCGGTCAATATTCCCATCTTCGCTGTGACGGATCAGATCGAAACTGAAATCCTTAACCGTTTTTTCATGATGCGCATCCGGACAACTGCTGGAAACATGAAATTCCGGTCCATTTTTTCCTTGAATCAATTCCAGCTTTATCCATAACCTGCCAGTATTCTTGATCTGGGCGGCGGGATTGGAGTCCGCGGGAGAGTCCTGCGCGAACCACGATACGCCATGCTCCCGGATATCTTTTGCGATGCCGTGCGACTGGTCTTTCCGTTCAAGCAGTTCAGCTTCGTCAATCCGGTCGATACGAAAGGTGCGGCTGTCATTGCGCAAATAACAAAAAGCCGCTAAATACCAATCATCATCATGCCGGAAAAGGACTTCAGGAAGAATGGTCCTCCGACTGCAATCCCCGTTGGCGCCGGTGTATCGAACAGCCACGACCCGCCCCGTCTTAATTCCCGCCCGCAAGGGTGTGAATATGTCTTTCGAGATTCCTAAAATCGCCGCAGGGATTTCGGACTCTTGAAAATAGAAAATATCCTGGGACATAATCACCTCCTCGCCGTTTTACAGAACAGCATATCACTATCAGGTGGACATCTATCGTCCGCTGCATAAAATTATAGAAGTAATTTTTTCAGGATTACCATTGTGATATGCCTGCCAAAAGTATTTTCAGGCGTGCAGCAATGTATAAAAGTGGAAA
>CAZHPP010000527.1:0-2961 GCA_964534535.1 uncultured Victivallales bacterium
GGAGCGGTGCGGTGACTGATGAGGTGGCTCGCCATCACGCAGGTCCAGGGTTCGCGAAGCGCGGCGATCGCGGAGGGAAGTCCCGACTTGACCGGAATCAGATAGCAGCCTTCGTCGCCGTTGAGGATCTTTTCGCCGATGATGCTGTACTGCTCGTAGCCGCCGTCGATGGCATAGCCGTAGGCCCAGTTTTCGCCGTGATAGTAGACGTCGGCCTGGATGATGAAGCGGTCGCCGACCTTGAATTTTCCGGCCAGGTCCTTTCCGACCTTGGCGACGGACATGACGGCCTCATGGCCGGGGATGACGGGGTTCTTCGCGAGGCTGGCGACCTTGACTCTGGGGTGATGTTCACCGGCGCGGATCAGCTTCACGTCCGAGAAGCAGAGGCCGATGGCCTCAATCTTCACGAGCAGTTCATTGTCCTTCGGTTCCGGAACGGGAATGGTGTCCGGTTTGTCGTTCGTTCCGAATTTGTCGAAGCCCTCGCCGTAAAGTCTCCAGGCGAGCATGTCAGACGGGATGCTCATTTCTTACCGACTCCTTATTTGGGCGGAATTTTTTGTGATTTCCGCTTCTTTTGATTTGTGAGTATGAAAATACCCGATAACTTAACCCTGTTTTGCGCATCTATCAAGCGGGAACGGCAAAAAAAATCGATCTTTTCGCCGTTTTCCCCCGGGTCAGACGCCGAATTTTTCGCGCGGAATGTAAATTCCGGCGTGATGGAACTTCCCGCCCTTCTGGATGAAGTCGAACATCCTGTGCTGGAGGGAGGTGATCAGCGGGGCGTCCGTGCCCTTCACCCCGAACACGCGGAACACGGCGTCCGACTCGCCTTCCCCGTAGGAGAAGGGGGTGCCGAGCGCCTGAAACTTCAGGATGTTCGAGTCCGGAGGCAGCAGCTGTTTCAGCTGAGGATCCAGGAACCATGACGTGCAGACCGCCGCCTTCCAGTGATAGCCGGGACGGTATTCCGCAAAGAACCGGCGCATCCGCCGGAACGAATCCTGACACAGTTCCGGCAGCAGCGGTCCGGCCTCCGGGATATGGATGTTGATCACGGGGTCGCCCTTGTGAAGGACCGTTTTCCCGTCGATCACAAGGTCCATGAAGAATTCACAGGACGTGTTGCACTGGAGTCTTCCGAACTGAAGGACTTCCGCCTGGAAATGGGTATTGCACCAGGAAGCCTGCTGGAGTCCGGTGAAGCCGTAGTTGCGCCGGAAATGACGGGCCCAGATCCCGATGTCCTTCATCGATTCGGCAAGAATTTCGCGCGGCCAGCCCAGTTTTGCATAGAGCTTCACGGCATAGGGAACGGTATAGTAGGATGCCGCCAGAGCCGCCAGAGAAGCCCGCCTGAACCCGTATTTCGCGGTCAGGTCGGCGCCGTCCGGATGGTTTGTGAAGACGTGGTTCCGGAAGTCTTCGATGACGGGCTGAAGGGAGTCGTCCGCGAGCGCTGCACGGAGGTCCCGGGCGGAATCGGGGTCGAGCCCCGTGATTTCGATGAATTTTTCCAGTTCCATTTCCATATCTCCGTAATTGCGCTTACAATAGCATGTTTCTGCCCTGTTTTCAAGGGGATTTCCGCCGGTTTTTCCGTTTGCATTTCCGCTCCGGCATGATATATTGCAGGATCCCGGATCGGATTGGAAGGCGGCTATGGACGGAAACGGAAAAATCGTTACGGAATTTGTAATCGTCCGGCATGGCGAAAGCGAAGCCAACCGGCAGGGCATCTTTCAGGGCTGGTATGACAGTCCGCTGGACGACAACGGCCGGAGGCAGGCCGCCCTGGCCGCGGAGTACCTCAAAGGCCGGAAGTTCGATGCAGTCTACTGCAGCGACCTGCTCCGCGCCCGGGAAACGCTTCAGATCATCCTGAAATTCCACCCCGATTCCTGCGAACCGGTCTTCACGGAAAAACTCCGCGAATGGCATCTCGGCGTCCTGGAAGGACGTCTCCAGAAGGACCTTCTGAAGGAACACTCGGCGCTGATGTCCGCGTTCCTGCGGGAGGACGGAGATCCGCAGGCGCCGGAAGGCGAAAGCCGCTCCCAGTTCCAGCAGCGCGTTTCCGAACTCTTCCTGGAGGCGGCAAAGGCGCATCCAGGCGGAACGATCCTTGTCTGTACGCACGGCGGCGTGTTCCAGCGCGTGTTCCGCATGGCGGCGGGCGTGGTGTCGCCGGGAAATCTGGCGCCCCTGCCGGTAAACGCCTCCGTCAGCACGGTCCGTTATCTCAACGAGTGGAACTCCTGGCAGCTGATGAGCTGGAACATCCACGAGCATCTGAACGGGCTCGAAATCCGCCGCACCCTGATGTACTGACCCGCCTTTTCCTTCCGCATCAAAAAGAAACGCCGTCTGCCCGGTTCAGGGCGGACGGCGCTGAAATCAGGTCCGGAATTTTTTGCTTCAGCGGGAAACTCTTCCGAGCTGTTCCGCGGTACGGCGGAGCTTCAGGTACTGGAGCTCTCTCGAACGGCGGCGGAGACGGCGCGAAAGCGTGCTGTAGACGGAAGTCCGGAGGGACGCTCTGGCAGGCGCCTGAGCCTTTCCGGGAAGTTTGCGCGTCAGCCAGTCCGAATTGCGCATCGTGACCAGCGAATAAATGCAGATCCAGGAAATGGCGAACGGGCAGAACACGCCGTAAAGCAGAGCCCAGACGGAATGCGCAAGCGAAGTCCTCCGCGCATAGATCACTCCGGGGATCATGGCCCATGCCAGCGAGAACAGGATGTTGCCGGCAAGGAAATGAACCGGGTGCAGCGCGCCCGCCGCAATCATGAACACGAACATCGGCACAAAGATGAGCGGAAGAATGATGTTCATCGTGAGGGCGGTCCAGTGGAGGAACATCATCCATTTGCGGCCGCTGTACATCGGGAAGTCCTCGAAGATGAATCTGGTCATCAGCAGGTTTTCGCGGATGTCGCTGCGGGTCCAGCGGAG
>CAZHPP010000528.1:0-2961 GCA_964534535.1 uncultured Victivallales bacterium
TGTCGGCGGGGGTCTTTCCGCAGGACGCGCCCGCGAAATACTGGACCGCGTCGGAGCCGATCTCCGTCACGGAAGGCCAGATTTCGCTTCTGCTGGAACCGTCGGACAAATTTGAAATCGACTATTCCGTCGAATACGGCGCCACGCCGCTGGACAGGCAGCATTTCGCCCTGGAGGTGACTCCGGAGTCGTTCGGGAAGGAACTCTTCGATTCCCGGACGTTCTGCATGTACCGCGAACTGGAGCAGCTGCTTGCCGCCGGGCTTGCGAAGGGCGGCAGTCTGGAATGCGCCGTCATCATGCACGATGGTGCGATTATTTCCAAGGAAGGGCTTCGTCACAAGAACGAATTCGTCCGTCACAAGATGATGGACCTGATCGGCGATCTTTATCTCACGGGAATGCGCGTCAAGGCGAAAATTACGGCCGTCAGGGCGGGACATCCCACACACGTCAAACTGGCTCAGCTCATGCTCGCACAAATGAAAGGAAAAACCCAAGATGTCTGAAATTCTGACCCGTTCCGAACTCGGCCGGCAGCTGCCGTGCCGCGACAAACTGATCGTCTGCGACCAGGTCTGCATCGAAAGCGAAAAGAAGGTCGTCGGCTACAAGGCCGTTTCCCTCGGCGAGTGGTATTTCATGGGGCATTTTCCGGGGCATCCGATCATGCCGGGCGTGCTTCAGGTGGAGGCGTTCGCCCAGCTTGCCGAACTCCTCGTCTGGAAGAAACTCGACCCGGAGCGCAAGAACGACGTCTACCTCAAGGCCTCGAAAAAAATCAAGTTCCGCCGTCCGAACAATCCCGGCGACCGGATTCTCTTCACCGTGGAGCAGACCGGAGAAACGTCCGATTCCTTCGACTTCACATGCACGGCGTGCAACAACGGCGGGCCGAGCTGCCAGGCCCTGATCACGCTGGGCGTCCGCCCGCGCGTCAAGCTCACGGAACTCCCCAAATACAATTCGTGGGACAAGACCGACAAGAGCGCGCTTGACGTCTCGCACATCATGGACTTCATTCCGCACCGGTATCCGTTCCTTCTGGTCGACTACGTCTCCAAGATCGAAGCGCCGACGGTGTACGGCGTCAAGAACGCGTGCTCGGACGAGGCAACCTTCCGCTGCTATGCGGACGGCTACCGCGTGATGACCGGATCGGTCCATCCCGAAATCGCCGCCCAGGCCGGATGCATCTATGTGCTGGCTCGCCCGGAGAACAAGGGCAAGATCGCCTACTTCATCGGGATCGACAACACGGAATATCTGCGGCCCGTGCTTCCCGGAGACCAGCTCCAGCTCAAGGTCGACATGCCGGACGCCAAGTCCCGCTTCGGAAAGGGCAAGGGCTTCATCTATGTCAACGACGAAGTCGCCACCAGCTCCGAAATCATGTTCGCGCTGATTGCTCCGTAACATAAATTATTGACCAGGGGGACCGCTGATGCACAGACAGAAAACCGATTTCCTGCCGGACCGCGAGGCGCTCCAGGAGCTTCTCGACACCCGGATTGCCGATCCGCACTCCATTCTCGGAATGCACCGGACCGCCACGGGAATCCTGGTCCGCGTCTACGATCCCCTTGCAAAGACCGCGACCGTCTGCTACGGCCGCGACTTTTCCAACCGCGAGCAGATGGTCAAGATTCATCCTGACGGACTTTTCGCCATCGAGTTCGCCGCAAAGCGCTTCTTCCGCTATCAGATCGAAAAGACTTTCGCGGGAAGTGCGGAATGCCGCTTTGCCGACCCGTACTCGTTCCAACCCGCGATCGGCGAAACGGACGTCTACCTCTTCAATCAGGGAACGCACCGCCGCGTCGGCGAAATGATGGGCGCCCACTGCATGACCATCGACGGCAGCGAAGGAGTCCGCTTCACCGTCTGGGCCCCGAACGCGAAACGCGTTTCCGTGGTCGGCACCTTCAACTGCTGGGACGGCCGCCGCAGCATGATGCGCATGATCGGCTCCTCCGGCGTATGGGAACTCTTCATCCCCGGCGTGAAGCCGGGCGACCTTTACAAATTCGAACTCCGGGCGGAAAACGGCGACGTTTTCACCAAGCTGGACCCGTATGCCTCCCGCACCGAACTGCGCCCCGGCACCGCCGGAATCGTGGCGGAGACCGAACATTTCCAGTGGACCGACAAGGAGTGGATCGAAGAGCGGCAGAAGCGCGACTCCGTCAATTCGCCCATGAGCATCTACGAATGCCATGTCTCCTCCTGGCGCCACCCGAAGCTCCGTCCGCTCAAGGGCGAAAACGACTTCCACAACTGGCGCGAACTTGCGCCCGTGCTCGGAAATTATGTGAAATCGCTCGGGTACACGCATCTGGAGCTGCTGCCCGTCTGCGAACATCCGCTCGACGAATCGTGGGGATATCAGGTCTCCGGATTCTACGCGCCTACCGCGCGCCACGGCACGCCGGAGGATTTCGCGTGGTTCGTGGATTACATGCACGGTCTCGGGCTCGGCGTGATCCTGGACTGGGTTCCCGCCCACTTTCCGAAGGACTCCTTCTCGCTCGGAAGGTTCGACGGCACAGCGCTTTACGAACACGCCGATCCCCGCCAGGGCGAACACCGCGACTGGGGAACCTACATTTTCAACTACGGACGCAGCGAAGTCCGCTGCTTCCTGACCGGAAGCGCCCTCTGCTGGCTCGGCAAGTATCACGTCGACGGGCTCCGCGTGGATGCCGTCGCCTCGATGCTTTATCTCGACTATTCCCGCAAACCGGGCGAATGGATTCCGAACAAATACGGCGGGAATGAAAATCTCGACGCGATTTCCTTCCTGAAGCAGCTGAACGAGCTCACCCACAGCATGTACCGCGGCATCTGCATGATCGCGGAAGAGTCCACCGCATGGCCCGGGGTTTCCCGCCCCTCCTATCTCGGCGGGCTCGGCTTCACTTTCAAGTGGAACATGGGCTGGATGCACGACACGCTGGACTA
>CAZHPP010000529.1:0-2958 GCA_964534535.1 uncultured Victivallales bacterium
GGCGAAGGTGTGTTTCCTGTTGACGAAATCGAGCGTGGAATCGTTCGCGGTCTGGACCCCGAGTTCCACCCAGACTTCACGTTCGGAATTCAGCTCTTTCAGATATTCGATTGTGTCGTCCGGCAGACAGTCCGGGCGCGTGGCCACGATGACGGAATTGAAGTCGGCGAGCGCAAGGGCTTCGGAATAGCGTTCGCGCAGGACGTCGACGGGCGCATTCGTGGCGGTGAACGCCTGAAAATATGCGGCGTAAGGCGGTTCCGCGCCGTAGCGGCGGCGGACGTATTCGATTCCGCGGGAAGCCTGTTCGCCGAGGGAGCGCGCCGCGCCGAGATGCCGCGCGCGCGAACCGTCGGCGCCGCAGAAGGCGCATCCGCCGGAACCGTCGGGATTCCGGTTCGGACAGGAGAACCCGAGGTCGAAATCGATCCTCTGGATGCTCCGTCCGTACTTTTTTTCAAGATATTCGCGGAAGGAAAAGATGCGGTTCATCGGGCGGGGATGAGATTCCCGAATTCATGCAGGTCCGCGATGGCCTTCGCGGGGCCGTCCGGAGCGCGGAACACTGCGGTTCCGGCCACGAGCACGGAAGCGCCGGCGCGGATGACTTCGGGGGCGGTCTTGGAATCAATTCCGCCGTCGACCTCGATCAGCGCCTTCGAGCCGGCCTTCTTCAGCATCCGGCTGAGTTCGGCGACCTTGGAAACCTGATCGCGCATGAAGGACTGTCCGCCGAATCCGGGCTCCACGGTCATGACCAGGAACATGTCGACGCGGTCGAGAATTTTCGCCACGGCGGAAGCGGGGGTTTTCGGCTTGACGGAGACTCCGACGGTGCATCCGTACTTGCGGATTTCCTCGATGGTCTCAATCGGATCGTCGTCGGATTCGATGTGGAATGTGATGTGGTCGGCGCCGGAATCGGCGAACGGCTTCACATAAAATTTCGGGTGGGAAAGCATCAGATGCACGTCAAAGAGCAGATGGGAGACTTTGCGGATGGATTTGATCACCGGCGGCCCGAACGTGAGGTTCGGAACGAAATGCCCGTCCATGATGTCCAGATGCAGCATGTCGCATCCGCCCTGTTCGACGGCTGCGAGCTGGCTTTCGAGGTGAGCAAAATCGGCGGCGAGCATCGACGGCGAAACCAGGATCCGGTTCTTCGGAAGTTTTGTGAGATCGTACTTCATATTGAATGACTCCTTTATGGATTTTTCAGGGGAATGGCTCCGAATTCCAGAATCCGCCCGCGGAAATTCGGCGACGCGAAAGAATCAAACATCTCGCGGACCGGAGCGGGGGCGTCCTTCCGGACAGAGAGAAAATAGCGTTTTGCGAGCGCGTAGCGCCCCGCGGCGACATTCTGCGGGGTGAAATCGACTCCGTCGATCTTCATCGGACGGGTCTCCGGAAAGTCGAACCGCACGGAGGCTGCGGGCAGCACGGCGATGGCGGAAACATCTTCGCGCAGACGCTTCGCTGCCTCGTCCGGCGTGGAAGTGATCACGCAGACGGGACCGTTTTCCGGCTTGCGGAGGTCGAAGCGCGGCTCCGTTCCGGAAACGAAATAGACGTGCCGGATCCTGACCCCGAGTTTGGACCAGACGGGAAAACGGTTGTCCATCACGGCGCGGGCATCGGCGGCGGAAATCGAAGGGACGGTGTTCATGGTGCTGACCAGAAGCACCGTGCCGCGGACGGCAAAGAGCCGCGTCACGGAATCCGGCGGGGCTTCCCGCGTGCTGATCTCGAGCGCGGGGACTTCGCCCGGCGTGCGGAACGTAGTCAGTTTGCAGCGGATTCCGGGGTGCGCAAGGGCGAACGAATCGAAGCGGTCCTTGACGAGCGGCAGAAAGCCGCCTTCCGCGAGCACGACCGTTTCCCGCGGTTCAGCCGCCGTTTCAGCGGCGGGAGCGATCAGCGGAAAGCATGTCGCAAAGATTGCGGAAAGCAGCAGAGCCGGTCTCATGGAGAGAAACTACTTTCCGCAGCACTTCTTGTATTTCTTTCCGGAGCCGCAGGGACAGGGATCGTTGCGGCCGACCTTGGGAAGGTCGCGGCGGAAGGAAATATGAATGTCGGGATTGTCGTCCTGCGCCTGCTGAGACTGTTCAGATTCGTCGCCGGGCATCGGCGGCATCGGAAGCGGAGGCTGCTGGGCGGCCGCGGCAGGGGCGTTCGGCAGGGCCGGAGCGCCGGAGGGATCGCCGTCCACGCTGGCGAACGACATCTGCTGGGGCAGGGCGGCAAACAGTTTCTCGAAGGCCGAAAGACTGGTGGCCGAACGGAACATGTTCGTCATGATCTCCTGGTCGATCGCGACCATGAGGTCGTCGAACATCTTGAAGGCTTCCTGCTTGTATTCGACCAGCGGGTCCTTCTGCGCGTAGGCGCGGAGCCCGATGCTCGAACGCAGTCCGTCCATGCCGTTCAGATGCTCCTGCCAGAGGCGGTCGATGGCGTCCAGGACGATGTGCCGCTCCAGCCATTTGAGGGCTTCGGGGTCTTCGCATTCGACCTTGAGCTTGTACATGCTTTCGACGCGGCCGACGATGTTCTTCGTGGATTTTTCCACGTCGACGTCGCCGTCCTGACGAAACACCACGACGTCGTCGGGGAACCCGATCGGGAAGGTGGTGTTGAGCCAGTTGGTGAGGTAGGACATGTTGATGCGGGCCTTGGAATCCTCTTTTGTGAGAGCAATGGCCTGACTGATCTTTTCGCCTGCGCGTTCCTCGATGATTTCGAAGATGATTTCGCGGGCGCAGTCTTCCAGGAGCACGTTCTTGCGGATTCCGTAGATGACTTCGCGCTGCTTGTTCATCACGTCGTCGTATTCGAGGGTGCGCTTGCGGATGGAGAAGTAATGCTGCTCCACGCGGCGCTGGGCGGTTTCGATGGACTTGTTGAGCCAGGGGTGCTGAAGCTCCTCGCCGTCCTCCATGCCGAACCGCT
>CAZHPP010000530.1:0-2952 GCA_964534535.1 uncultured Victivallales bacterium
TCCTTGTCGGGATGCTTCTTCCGATGTTGAACTCGGCAAGAGAAAAAGCGCGCTCGATCTCATGCACGAACAAAATCAAACAGATAACTTTCGGATTCATTTCATACACGACCGACTGGAATGACTGCATGCCGCCGCTTTCATTTGACTCCATCGGGCTGACGCCAGCGATAAGATGGATGTGGATGCTCGAACCGTATGTGGGGAACAATTATTACGGCAAACCCTTTGTTCCGCAGACCTCATTGTGGAGATGCCGACTCAAAAAACATGGGAAGGTGGTCCCATTTACATATCATACGCCTACAATGTCACTCTTTTCGGAGGCCACAATATAAACAGATGATGACTGCTTGGGGGATTGAGCACCAATATCCGATCCGCGTTCAGTCGATAAAGCGTCCGTCGCTGCAATGCGTCATAGCGGATTTATGCCAAGGTCAGGATTCGACGACGAGACGTGCGACCGGATTCTGGTATCTACACAATCCGGTAATCTTTTCGCTTCGTCATTCCAGACGCTGCAACATCGGTTTTCTGGCAGGCAATGTCGAGCCATATGATTACCGTAAAACCCTGTATGCGAACCCCAAAAATTACCCGTTGAACGGTTCGCTTGAGAACAAGCCGACATCGTTTTACGCAAACGGGATAACAACAATCGCTTACGATCCTTATTAAAAACTTTTGAAATTACCTCGGAGGAAAATCTCATTCGGAGATCTGAATGCGATAAATAACCGGGAGTCTCTTGAAAATCGTTTGACAGAGGTTCCCTAAATCCAAGAAAGGAACAAGAACAATGAAAGCAGCGTTTCACATCGAAAAAATGAAAATGGTAATTCGCGACATCCCAATGCCCGAACCGGACACGAACCAGTATCTGGTGAAGGTGGAGGCCTGCGCCATTTGCGGTTCGGATGTCTGGTGGGCAAAGGACACGGTGGAAAACGAGCCCGTCCATGGGCACGAAACCGTAGGAACCATCGTCAAAACCGGGGGAACGGGTAAATTCAAAGTTGGGGAACGGGTGGTGTGCGGAGCCGTACTCGGATGCGGAAAATGTCCCGACTGCGCTGCGGGAAGGCCGGCCTCCTGTCGGCAACAGCGCTATATTCAACACGGGTTTCAGGAGTATGGTGTCTATGAGGAGGCGTTGTTGTTCAAATGTCCGGGTGATTACGATCCGGTGAGCGCATCGCTTCTTTCGGATACTGTTTGCACTCCGCTGCATGGACTGAGGCGGCTTCCGCCTGAAAAGACCGACACGGTATGCGTCTGGGGACTCGGACCGTTGGGAGAACTCCATGTCATTTTTATGAAAGCGCTCGGAATCGAGAATATAATCGGCCTCGATCCACTGCCCGAACGCCGTGCGGCCGCCGTGTCTGCCGGGGCGAAATACGCGTTCGATCCACAGGACGAATCATTTCACAAATTGTTGTTTGAACGGACAAACGGGTTCGGCGCGGACAAAGCATATATCTATGTCAGGAATCCCATTGCAACCCAGCAGGCTTTTCACGCCGTTCGCAGCGGGGGCGCGCTTTGCACCTTTGCTGGACTCAACGGCGAATATTGTCTGCGCGAATTCGTGGAAAGAACACTGGTCTGGTCATATTATTTCACACCGGCGGAATACTATGAAAATCTGACATTTTTGCAGAAATACAAAATCAACCCGCGGCAAATAGTTTCCCATACATTTCCGCTTGACAGCATTCAGGACGCGTTCGAAATGCGGTTTGCACATCCTGAAAGTTCCAATAAAATCGTCATAACAATGGAGTGAAGAGAAAATGGAGAAAAAAGTACTGGCGTTTTGCGGCGGATATGAAGGGCACGAACCATTTAAAATAATGGATTTTTTGTCGCGCCGTCTGCAACCCCACGGCGTATCCGTGGATATTTCCGACAGCCTGACGTGTTTGCTTGATCCAGAGTTGAAGCAAAAATACAATATGATAGTACCGGCCTGGACAATGGGGGACATGGATGTATCCCGTCCGGAAAGCAAGGCATTGTGCGACGCCGTTCTTTCCGGTGTCGCATTGGCCGGCTGGCATGGCTGCATGGGCGATTCCTTTCGCACCAACGTTCATTTTCAGTTCATGGTCGGCGGACAATTTGTCCGTCATCCCGGCATATTCCAGAATGGATTCAGGGTCGAATACACCGTCAATATCCAATCCAAAGAGCATCCGATTGTCAGAGGAATTGATGATTTCAAGGTTAAAAGCGAACAATACTATATGCATTGCGCCCCTGGGAACAATGTAATCGCGACGAGTACTTTTGATGGCGCTTACTTTCCATGGATAGCCGGACAAATAATGCCCGTGGTCTGGACGAAAACTTATGGCGCTGGAAAGGTGTTTTATTCCTCGCTCGGACATACACTTTCCGATTTCGAGGATTTCCCGCAAATCGCGGAAATAACCTTGCGCGGATTTCTATGGGCCCTGGGGAAATACGACACGGAAGAATAAATGAGGGTCTTCAGGAATTTTTGTGGGGGACAAGTGATGTTAAATGCAGGCTAGGACATCATGATGACTCTGAGTTTTCCCCACAAAAATTCCCGAAGCGACTACAAAACTTGTATTCAAGGAGGAAAACATCCCCGTTGCGCCCAAGTCCACAGCCAGATTCTCAACGATTTACCGCAAACTCCAAGAGATATTTAGCATACAAGTTTTCAACTTTCAAGGAGATACCTTGATTATTAATCGAATCATCGAATTTACCGCCAGCTCCCTGCGCGTCACGCTCGACGCGACTCCGAAAGAGGTGTTAAACAACGGCTTGCCGTGAAATGGAGTTTCAACGCAAAACAAAATCAACTTGCCGTTTTGGAAGTTAAACCGGAAATCATTGATATCAAATCATAAAAAGAAAATGAAAATGTATCCCACAATGCGGAAATATTTCACAGATATCCCATAAAGATGA
>CAZHPP010000531.1:0-2942 GCA_964534535.1 uncultured Victivallales bacterium
AGGAAACAATAGCGAAATTTGCTTTCTATGCAAACAACCGTGTCCTTGTCGCCAAGATAAGCCGGAACGGCGATTTCTTCAGGGATAACAAAGATATGATAGTGAATCATATCATCAGAGGCGTCTGCAGGTAGTTTTCACGCATTTTTTGAATGACGTTCCAAACCAAGGTCTTGCGCCAGGGGAAAATTGTTATCCATTCCGTTCCGCTGGCCGCAGAACGAAATGCATATAGTTCTCCATCCGCGTTGTCTGTCCGGTCAGATTAAGCTGACCGCGACTTTCACGACGACTTTTTTGACATGTCCGGCGCCGCAGGCAGATGCGACTTTTCCGAAATGCCCGTCATTCGGGAAGAACACCGCGAAATTTCCGGACGGAGTCTCAAGCCTTGCCGGAGCCTTGTCCGCCGGGATGAAAAGGAATTCAAAATCCTTTTCGGAATTATATGGAGTCTTCACTGCAAGACCGTCCGCAGGAAGCCACAGAAGTGTTTCATTTCCTGAGATCACATACTGTATATCTATATATTTCCTGTGAACTTCAAGAAATGTCGGGGGCGTATTCTCGGTGTCATATTCGAAGACATTCGCGTAGATGTCGCGTCCCGATATTTCTGTTTCGCCGCACGGCGATGAAGCATTCAGTTTTGAAATGAATTCAAAGGCCTTTTTGAATGCGGGATTTGCCGCATAGAGCTTTGCTCTTGAAATTTTGTCTGCTATCATGATTATTTGCCACAGCATTTCTTGAATTTTTTGCCGCTGTTGCATGGGCACGGATCATTGAGTCCGACTTTTGCGGCGGTGCGTTTGAAGGGGGCCTGCGGGACCATTTTTCCGTCATAGAAGAACCATTCGCCGCCTTTTTTGCGGAATTCGGCTATTTCATGGTGTTCGAGCTTGACGCCATGGTCTGTGTAGTTTGCGATGAATTCGACGATTCCGTCCTCATCCGCCGGAGTGCCTTTTTCCGTTTTGACGATCTGGAGTCCGAGCCATTCGGATTTTTCGGCCCATTTCTTTATCTCTTCGCGGTCGTTCGATTCACGCTGTTCGGGATGTGTCGAATCTATGATGAAGTCGACTTCGGCCTTGGCATAGGCTGAATATCTGGCGCGCATAAGCTGTTCAGGGGTTGCTGCTTTGGCGGTTCCCGAGATGATTTTTTTGCAGCAGTCGGCATACGCCTTACCGGACATGCACGGACATTTTTCAGTTGCCATATTGACTTCTCTTCCTTGGATTTTTTGTTTTGCTTCCGGACAGACCATGTCTGCCGCGGCACCTGCCATGGTGAAATAAAGGTTTAATAATAACAGTATACCGCAGTGGATTCAAGCGCGCAAAATGAAAAAAACGCATTATGAAATGATGGTGTAAGGACATTCCTGAAGCATATTGGATACATAGAATATTATTTACCATTTATTGTGCGGACATATGCTTTTTCAGGCGTTTTATTGTGTTGCTGTTTCACTCCAAATCGTCTTTTCTCCGTTTGACTCATGAATTTTTCATTGCATTACATCTTTTGCAGTGTTATAATAGGCTGGAGACTAATGGGGCGGTTATACAAAACCGGCTAATAATCAAGACGCAGAAAAGGCGGTACCGATGAAAAACAGAAAAAACATAAGACTTTTTACACTTGTTGAAATGCTGACGGTCGTAGGCTTGATTGCCGTGCTCATGGGCATGACCATAGCAATAATCCCGATGGTCAACAGGCGCGCTGCCAACACCAGAACCGAAGCGACCCTCAAAATGATAGAAACAGCCCTTGCAAACTACAAGACGAAATACGGCTTCTATCCGCCGACCCTTAGCGGCACCAATGTTGTCGCCAGACCTTTCATCCTTGATACTTATACTCTCACGGGCAGCACGACGGCATCAAGCTATTTCAAGAACAACATGGCGCAGTTTTTTGACATTGGCGCTTCCGAATCTGATGCCAGAGGTAAGATGGAAGCCTTTACCGCGCCGGTTGTCACTGGAGCGTTGTCTTCTCCTTACAGTTTTTATTTCATAGACGCTTTCGGCATGCCGATCATTTACCGCTGTCCCGGTTATTTCAACAGGAATTCCTATGACCTAGGCTCTCTCGGCGAAGATAAGAAGTGGGGGACTATTTCCACGGCAGTGGCAAAAAATGATATTTTTGCTTTCACAGCGGCCAATGAAACGACATTTTATACGAATGCAAATGGGTTCGGCAAGGGCGACGATTTAGTCAATTTCAAAAGAAAATAAAACGGAGGTTTATAGAATATGATACGCAGAAATTTTACACTCGTTGAAATCCTTACGGTCATCGCTATTATTGCGATACTCATGGGACTCCTTCTTCCTGTCATGAGCACGGCACAGCGCAAGGGCAAGGAAAACAAGGCCAGAGCCGCCATCCAGTCCATAAAGTTTGCCATCGAACAGTATGAGAATGACTATGGAATCCTGCCTAAGTTCGGAACTGCCGCCGGCGACATGGTTTTTAATGATACTATGGCGAAGAGTCAGGCTACGGCCGGAAACGGTACAAATAGCACAAAGACATATGATGAGTTTATGGAAGTGCTGACGCTTGCCAAAGCGAGCGACGGGGCGTCAGTCACAACTAGTGAAAATACTAAGAAGATACGTTATCTGGAAGCTCCTGCAAATAAGGTTAAGGACATTAGCAATACTGAAGGCTATTTCATCCTTGATCCGTGGGGGCGCCGCTATGGGATTGTCATAGACAACAATTATGACGGGATGCTTGGGAACGACGATAAAATTATTGATGGAGTATCAACAAAAGTTTTCAATGAAGGCACCTCCAATCAGAAGGCAGTCCGTGCCAAAGTTGCAGTGTTTTCCTACGGGGCGCTGAAAGAGAATGCCGTCGATGATTCCACGTACCACATAACCAGCTGGAAGTAAACCTGTTTTTTGCTTGTT
>CAZHPP010000532.1:0-2939 GCA_964534535.1 uncultured Victivallales bacterium
TTTTCTGCCATTCCCGGATAATAAAGGTGAGCGTGGTGAATGGACAGCGCCTGTTCGCCGATAAATTCGGAAACAGGACATCCCGTGTTGCGGAAATTCCTGCTGTTGAAAAGGAGATGCCGGTAAACCGGACCGAAATTGCAGGGAGAAAACGGAACATTCTCTGCAATCAGCGCACGGGCAACCGGCCCGGCCTTTCCCCAAACCGCCGGATCAAAGATAATTTCAAGACTGAAATACCCCTGTGGCGAAGCAAGGCGTCCCGGCGACTGCACGCGGACGCCAGGAATGCCGGCCAGACCGCTGCGCAGACGGGAAACGAATTCATTATAGCAGGCGATCCGGGCCGGAAGTCCCTTGAGCTGTTCCAGCAGGATCAGCGCCGAAACCGCCAGGCCGCGGTAATTGTGGCAGATAAGGCCCTCCGGCGGGGGTGTCCTGGCGGCACCCTGAGCATCAAGCCGGGAATACCCGATATGTTTCACGCGATAAATCAGGTCGGCCAGTTTTGCATCGTTGGTGAGACAGATTCCGCCTTCGCCGGCGGAAAGGCTCTTCGAGAGCTGGAAACTGAAGGACGTCACGGTTCCGCCGCAGCCGACTCCGCGCCCGTTCCACTTTCCGCCCTGCTGATGTGCACAGTCGACCACCACAGGAAGACGATGACGCGCGGCAATCGCCTCAATCTTTTCCATATCCGCCATTCCGCCGTAAAGATGGACCGGGATCACGGCACGGGTCTTCGGCGTGATCGCCTTTTCAAAAGCCTCCGGTGAAAGACAGCAGGTGTCCGGTTCAATATCGGCGAAAACAGGCTTCGCTCCCACATAAATCACAGCCATCGCTGTGGCGATCCATGTGACCCCGGGGACAATTACCTCGTCACCGCGGCCAATTCCGAGCGCAAGGAGTGCGCATTCCAAGGTCACGGTTCCATTGGCCATGAAAATGCCATACCGGGCGTCATGGAATTTTGCGAACTCCCGTTCGAACTCCTGTTCCATTTCACTGTTGAAAGACCATTTTCGCGAAAGATACAGCGACTTGATCTTTTCCGCGGTTTCCTCACTAACCGGAGGCCAGGGAAGCGATTTGTATTCTCCCGGCTTCAGCAGAGGCATCCCGCCATTGACTGCAAGACACGACATCGATTGTTTCTCCTGAATTTTCTGAGCATTTTTCCGAGATGGAGAAGTCAGAACTGACATTCTGCCGTTTTACAGCCGCCGGAAAATCATTTTTCCCCATGTTTCTGCGGAAACCTCCGGAGTGCATCCGCTTTCAACACAGATCAAATGACCTTACGGAACATCGGCTGAAAAAAACTCGGCCGGATTTTCCGTCATCCCGTGTGCTCTGATTAAATTATAACTTGAATTTTCCAAAATGACAACCTATATTATTCATCAAAAGAAATAAAATATTAATCGAAAGCATCATTTCATGCTGGATATCGAAAAAAGGTCCCTGATGCTGGACTATCGGCGCAGGAAAGTGATCTCCTCGCTTGCGCCGCCTGATCTGCCGGAAATCGCAGCTGAAAATGAATCGGTCTGGCGCAGTGGACATGTTCAATGCCATTACCGCAGGGAAATCATGCTGCAGCTGACCGGCCGCACCAATGTATCCCTGAACGGAAAGGTCTATGCAGCGGAACCGGGAACTCTGCTGCTCGTCAACAACCGGGAATCGCACGACGGACGGTATTTTCCCTGCAGCGCAGACTGTTCGCACCTGTGGATGATGCTGCGTCCGGATTTCATCCATTGCCAGGGAGATGAACTGACCGGCGGAATTTTCAATGTTGATTTCCGGTACATCAGCAGAAATCGCACTGTGATTTCTGAACTGAACCGATGGTGGAATGCTCCGGGAACGGGACGGCTTGCTCCCGAAGCCGCCCTGCTCGGAGTCCTTGCTCAGATTGACCTTCTGATTCTGGAAATCATGGGGGAATCATCTCCCTTCGGACAACTTGACCTGAGCATTCCCGCCATGGCAGTCGAAAAAGCCAAAAGTTTTCTTGACCAGAATTGCGGAAAAAACAGCAGCATTGCATTCCTTGCCCGCATGTCCGGCTACAGCACGGGGCATTTCCAGAGGCTGTTTCTTCATCATGCCGGGATGACGGTCGGAGAGTACATCGACCGGATCCGCTGCCGCAGATATGATGAAATGCATGGATTCAATCAAATGAAAGTCATTGCGGAAGAACTGGGATTTTCTTCCGTTTCCGCTTTAGACAACTGGCGGAGACGCATGTATGAACACAGCATGCTCTGACAGACACGTTCATGCCGGGAAATTCGCTGAACTTATTTCCTTTTCCTGAGCCGGACTTTTCAACAATTCCGTTAGATTAGACGACCTCTGATACGATAAGCTGTTTTTGTCTGATGAAACGCAATTTGCCGGACTGACCGCGCAGGATTCCGAGGGCATGTGCATGAAATCGGACAGAACTGCATTATGAAGTGCCCGGCGTTCCGTCCGGCAGATTCCGCAGAAAAGCATGCCGCGCTCGGCCGTCCCATGTTTTTTTCCTCTTTTTCATTGAAAATTCCGATTTTCATGGCATATTATCCCGTTTTCATTTTCAACGAAAGATTTCACTATGACCAACAATGAAACGATTCTGGTTCTGGACTTCGGTTCCCAGTACAGCCAGCTGATCGCCCGGCGAATCCGCGAATGCAATGTGTTCAGCCGCATCATCCCCTATCATACGCCGGCCGAAAAAATCCGCGCGGAAAAGCCCATTGGAATCATCCTGAGCGGCGGTCCCGCCAGCGTCTACCGCGAAAACGCCCCCAAATGCGATCCCGCCATTTTCAACATGGGCGTGCCCATTCTGGGAATCTGCTACGGACTCCACCTCATGGTCTCCGATTTCGGCGGAAAGGTCGAGCGCGGCGCGGCCCGCGAATACGGCAAGGCCG
>CAZHPP010000533.1:0-2928 GCA_964534535.1 uncultured Victivallales bacterium
TTGATCTGGATGTCCCGCGCGTTGCGGAGGTATTCGATCGTCACGCCGAAGCGTCCGGAGGCCACCTGCTTGATCGCACTGTTTTTCGCGGTGCCGAAGCGTTCGGAGTTTTCGCCGCCCTCGCCCGAGTTGCTCATGGCGCCGAGGGAGTTCATGGCGAGCGCGATCGTTTCATGCGCCTCCGGGCTCAGCGAGCCCAGACTCATGGCACCGGAAACGAAATGCTTCACGATCTCGTCGACGGATTCGACCTGGTCGACGGGGATCGGGGAAACAGGAGCGAATTCGAACAGGCCGCGAAGCGTGCACAGGTGCTTCGACTGGTCGTCGATCATGCGGCTGTATTCCTTGAATTTCGCGTAGTCGCCGCCCTGGACGGCCATGCGGAACGTGGAAAGGCTCTGCGGAGTCCAGAGATGGTTTTCGCCTCCGAGGCGGAAGCGGTACTGTCCGCCGAACGGCAGAAGCGGCGAACCGTCGCGGGCCGCGGCGGCACGGGCATTCGCCTCGGCGGCGATTTCGGCAAGGCCGATTCCGCCGATGCGGCTGGCCGTTCCGGGGAAATAGCGGTCCACGAGCTTCTTTCCCAGTCCGACGGCTTCGAAAATCTGCGCCGAACGGTAGCTGCGGAGCGTGGAAATGCCCATCTTGGACATGACCTTGAGCAGCCCCTTGTCCACGGCCGCGATATAGTTTCCGGCGGCGCGGACGGGGTCGTCCGGGTTCAGTTCGCTGACGGTTTCCAGTGCGAGGTACGGATTGATTGCGGTCGCGCCGAATCCGAGAAGCATGGCGAAGTGCATGATTTCGCGGACTTCGCCGGACTGGACGATCAGCCCCGCGCCGCAGCGGAGTCCCGCGGCGGAAAGCGAGCGGTTGACCGCGGCGGTCGCAAGCAGCGAAGGAATCGGAATCATTCCGGGCGCTGTGTCGCGGTCGGAAAGGATCAGGATGCGGTGTCCACTCTTCACGGCTTCGGCCGCCTCGGAGCAGAGTTTTTCGAGCGCAGCTTCCAGTCCCTGTTCGCCGCCGCCCTCCGGAAACTCCATGCGGATCACGCGGGAAAGGAACCCGTTTTCGCCGATGCGTCCGAGCCGGACGAGTTCATCGTCGGTGAGCACGGGCCGGGTCAGCTTGATGAGGCGCGCATGGGCCGGAGTCTCCTCCAGGATGTTGCCCTGGTTCCCGATGTAGGTCATGAGGCTCATCACGAGCTCCTCGCGGATGGGGTCGATCGGCGGGTTGGTGACCTGGGCGAACAGCTGCTTGAAATAGCTGAAGAGAATCTGCGGCTTTTCGGAAAGCACGGCGAGCGCGGCGTCGTTGCCCATGGAGCCGATGGGCTCCTTGCCGGTCAAGGCCATGGGCTGGATGATCAGCTCCAGCTCCTCGGAGGCATAGCCGAAGCGCTTGCGGTCGAACACGGTGTCCCGGTGGACTTCGGAGGGCTTGATTTCGGAAAAGAGTCCCTGGATGGAGATGCGGTTTTCATCGACCCAGCGGCGGTAGGGACGGCGGCGGGCGTACTTCGCCTTGATCTCGTCGTCTTCCATCAGGCGGTGGTTTTCGAGGTCGAGATAGATCATGGCGCCGGGTTTCAGGCGGCCGCGGCGGACGACGTCGGCGGCGGGAAGGTCGAGCACGCCGGTCTCGGAGGCAAGCACGAAGAGCCCGTTCCGGCAGAGCGTGTAGCGGGCCGGACGGAGTCCGTTGCGGTCGAGAATGGCGCCTGCATTGATTCCGTCGGAGAACGCCACGGCGGCGGGACCGTCCCACGGCTCCATCAGCGCGGAATGATATTCGAAGAATCCGCGGGCGTCGCGTCCGAGATAATATTTTTTGCCCCAAGCCTGCGGCATGAGCATCAGCATGGCGTGGGCGGGATCGCGTCCGGCGGCCACAAGCAGTTCGAACATATTGTCGAGGCTGGCGGAATCGCTCTGGCCGGGGGCGATCAGCGGCAGGAGCTTGGCCATGTCGCCGCCGAAAAGCGGGCTTGCCAGATGTTTTTCGCGGGCGCGGAGGTTGTTGAGGTTTCCGCGGAGCGTGTTGATTTCGCCGTTGTGGGCGAGATAGCGGTAGGGATGCGCGAGATTCCAGGTCGGGAAGGTGTTGGTGCTGTAGCGCTGGTGCACGAGCGCCAGCGGCGACTTGAATTCGGGGTCGGCCAGGTCGGAATAGAACTGTTCGACCTGGGTGGCGAGCAGCAGGCCCTTGTAGACGATGCTGCGGGCGGACATGCTGCAGACGTAAAGGCCGGGCAGCTGTTTTTCGATTTCGCGGCGCATCACGAAGAGCTTGCGTTCGAAGGCGGAGGAGTCCGGAAACGCTTCGCCGGAAATGAAGCACTGGCGGATTTCCGGACGGTTGGAGCGCGCAAGCTTTCCGATGAATTCGGGATGGCAGGGCACTTCGCGCCACGCGATCACGGAACCGTTTTCGGAGCGGACGATCTTCGCGATGGTCTCCTCGGCGCCGATTCCGCCGAAGATCATGGCGATGCCGTATTTTCCCTTCGGCGGGAGATTCGGCATTTCCTTCCGGAAGAAGGAATCGGGAATCTGCATGAGAAGCCCTGCGCCGTCGCCGGTTTCGGGGTCGCATCCGGCGGCGCCGCGGTGCATCAGGCGCTTCAGGACGGTGAGGCCCTTCACGATGATGTCGTGCGAGGGAACGTTGTTCATGTCGGCGACGAGCCCCACGCCGCAGGCGTCGTGCTCGTTTTCAAAGGAGTAAAGTCCTTCGTTCTTCACGAACGGGGGATGCTGTCGGTCCTCCCGTCCGGTGCTGGTCCGGAGTGTCTCTTCCATCTTGCGGATTCCTTTCAGTTGCTGAAGATTTTCGCCAAGGAATAAAGCAGTTTGCGTGCCAGGTCTTTTCCAGTTCCGGACGGGGTCCGGAGGTTTCAAAAATGTCTTACGGAAATTG
>CAZHPP010000534.1:0-2914 GCA_964534535.1 uncultured Victivallales bacterium
ACTTCCTGCCTCCGGAAAACGCCGCGTGCGGGTCTGCCTGACGGGTCCCCGCAACGCCGCATTTCCGAACCGTCTTGCGGGAGATATGGCGCTTCTCAGACAGTGGACGGAGAAGCTCGGACGCGAGAACGTTCCGCTCTGGTGTTATCAATGTGCCTCCTTTGACAGGGGGCTGCCCGGTGTGCCGGATACCTATCCGCATCTGATCGCGGCATATCTCCGGAAGCTTGAACCTCTCTGCGCCGGAATGCTGCTGGAAAATCACAATCTTACCCATACGTTCCGCAATTTCGATGTGTATCTCTTCCTGCGGATGGCATACGATCCGAAACGGGACATCGATGCGGAAATCAGCGGATATTTCAATGCGTACTACGGCCCGGCGGCAAAAAGAGGTCAGGACTTTCTTCGCCGCCCTCGAAAAGAACTGGAACGCCATTGACAGGCTGGCCCGCAGGGATTCCTGCGTGCCCGGATCGATAGACGTCGGAATCAGCGACAAGGAGACGGTGCAGAAACTCGCATGGAGCAGAGTGTATACTCCGGAAGAGATGGCCCGGCTGGATGCAATGCTGACTGCCGCTGAACGTGCGTCCGCAGGCGATTCCACGGCTTCCGGAAGAGTGGCAAATCTCCGGGAATGGCTTTTCAATGTGATGAAAACCGAACGCGGCGCAGTCATGGGGAAAGAAGACATCCGAAGGGCTCTGACGGCAGAAGCAGCTTCCACCCGTGCAAAGGCGTTTCCTGCGCCCGCCGAATGGAAAAACGCAAAAGAATACTCCCTTGTGCCGGCGGAACGCATGAATCCGAAACTCAAGGCCGCGGGAAAGTTCCGGATGCTCGCATCAAAGGAGAGACTCTTCATCCGTGCTGAATTTTCCGAACCCGACATTGCGAAAACTTCAACGGACGGGAAACGCCGTTCAGGGGATCCGGAAATCTGGAAGGACAACTGCGTGGAACTCTTCTTCTATTCGATGAAGACAAAGAAGTTCTGGCATATCATCGTCAATGACAGCGGCGCGTGGTCGTCTCGGATGAAGGGACGCGTTCTGCTAAAATGGGTGCAGATGCCCGGTCTGACGGCGAAAGCCATTCGCTCCGCGGAAGGCTGGACGGCGGGAATTTCCATTCCCCTTGCGGAACTGAAGACGGAAGGCGGGGAACTGCGGTTCAACCTGACGCGCGAACGCAATTGCAAAGGCAGTGCTACCGAACTTTCGACCTGGTCGCCGCTTGCCAAAGCCGGCAGCTGGTTCAATTATGAAAACTATGGAACGGCAGAATTCAAATGAACCTGCAAACCGACTTTTCAAAACAAGACGGTGCAATCCGTGCGCTGAACGGTTCGAATCTCGGCCCGAACCTCAGCAACCAGAAAATCTTCAACGAAAATGAATGGTTCAAGGCGCTGAAGGTTCCATATGCGCGGCTTCACGACGCCCCGCTCTTCAATCCCGGAATGCGTCTGGTCGACATCCAGCACATTTTCGGAAACTGGCAGGCGGACGAAAATGATCCCCGCAACTATTATTTCAAACAGACGGATGACTATATCCGCAATATCCGGATGTGCGGAACCGACATCATTTACCGTCTCGGCACCAGCATCGAACATACCCTTGAAAACTATTTCGCATTCCCTCCTGCCGATTTCGAAAAATGGACCCGGATCTGCATCAACATCATCCGCCATTACAACGAGGGCTGGGCGAACGGATTTTTCTGGAATATCAGATACTGGGAAATCTGGAACGAACCCAATGCCAAGCCGCATATGTGGAGCGGCCCGGACGAACTTTACTTCAAACTGTATGCGGTTGCCGCAAAAGCCATCAAGGAACGCTTCCCGCAACTCAAGGTCGGAGGCCCGGCGCTCAGCTGTCCGGTCCAGTATTACGCCCCGGTCGAATACACTCAGCGGTTCCTGGCGTACTGCAGGCAGGAATCGGTCCCGCTCGATTTTTATTCCTGGCATTGCTATCCGGTCACTCTGGACGATATTCTCGGCGAACCGGCGCGCGTCCGCCGCGTGCTCGACCAGGCGGGTTTTCCCGATGCCGAACTCCACCTCAACGAATGGCATTATACCCCGTCATGGGAACGTTCCCATGCGGTTCGGGAAGGCATCCATGGAATCAACGGAATCGACAGCGCATGTTTTGTTGTGAACGTGCTGACGTCGTGGCAGGATTCTCCGCTCACCATGGGGAATTATTATACATGCACGTCAGGCGGCTGGGGGGTCTTCGATTCCTGCGGCGGAATCAGATTCAAAACCTATTTCGGGCTTCTGGCCTTTGCAAAGATGCTGGACTTTCCGGAACGCGTGAAGGCTTCCTCCCCCGACCCGAAAATCAGCATCCTTGCAGGAAAAAACAAGGCCGGAAAACGCGCCGTCCTCGTCTCGGCATACGATACCGGGGAAAATGCATTCGAGCTCGAATTCGGAGACCGGATGCCGGAACAGGTCCTGCTGCTTGACGACACGCACGATCTGGAACCGGTCCGGTTTCCCACGGCGGCGGGCATGCTCCGGCTGGAAAAACAGACGCGCTCCGCGCTTTGGCTGATCCTTTCCTAGGACGCTTTTCAGACATCCGGAACGTTCCGTGTTTTCCCGGATCCGCTTCCGCATCCGCCTGAAAGGGAATCCGGAGTCAGAGCGTTTTTGCCGCTTCCGGAAAGAGGATCAGCGAAGGCGTATCGCCGGTCCCGTTTCCGGCGGGCACGCCCGTGAACGGATTCATTTCCTGCTGGAAGGTCCCGTGATTCTTCAGATGGAACTTCCAGAGATCGTTCCATAAAAAAGTGCAGCGCTGACACCCGGACAGGCGGGATCATTGCATTTTTCGGATACAGAGCCGGAACGGCAGTTTTGACCTCTGCCGTCCGGCAGAAAGACTCACTC
>CAZHPP010000535.1:0-2903 GCA_964534535.1 uncultured Victivallales bacterium
TGTGTCAAATTTCTGGGAGCTGCTTCCACGAAGACTTCATGTAAAAACGGCTTTTCCAGAATGTCGTATAGTCGAACCCGACCTTCTCCATGTCGTTGTCATTGATCGAAAAAGCGAATTCAGGCGGCGTCTCCTGATACGTTTCCTGCGCATGATGGTTGTGGAGCGTAAAGCGGAAATGATAGGTTCCGCGAACCAAAGGCGTGGTGTCCAGTTCAAAAAGAATCGTCGCGGACCCGTGAAAATCAAGATGGAACATCAAGGTGGACGAAGACGACGCCAGAAGATTGTCCTCCGCGTCCCGCACATAGACCAGGACTCCATACTTGAATGAGGGATCGTCCGTTTCCGTTTCGATTTTTACCCGCAGGATATCCCCTGCAGCGAAATTTCCGTCGGAAAGCTCATTCCCCCTGTAAAAGGTCAGTCTGCGGATTCTGGCGGGAAAACGTTTGCCCCGGACCATCCAGTCGGATTCGCGGAACTCCACCGGATTCTGGTTGGAAAGGACCTTTCCGGAAGAGAGATAGGTGTTGACCACGGACTGAATGTCGCCTGAAGCCGTCATTTCTCCATGAGACAGAAGAAAGCCGCGGCTGCAGAGGCTCCGCACCGCCGCCATGTTGTGGCTCACAAAGAGGATCGTGCGGCCCTCCTCGCGCGAAATCGAATTCATCTTGCCCAGACACTTCTTCTGGAACTCGGCGTCGCCCACCGCAAGCACCTCGTCCACCAGCATGATCTCGGGCTCCAGATGCGCCGCGACCGCAAACGCCAGCCGCACGTACATCCCGCTCGAATACCGTTTCACCGGAGTGTCAAGAAATTTCTCGACCCCCGCAAAATCCACAATCTCGTCGAACTTGGACTTGATCTCCGCATGCTTCATCCCGAGGATCGCGCCGTTCAGATAAATGTTCTCGCGTCCGGTCAGGTCCGGATGAAACCCGGTGCCGACCTCAAGCAGCGAGGCAACGCGTCCCGCCAGACGCGCGCGTCCGGTCGTTGGGATCGTGATGCGGCTCAGAATCTTCAGCAGCGTGGACTTCCCGGAGCCGTTGCGTCCGATGATTCCCACGCGGTCGCCCTTCCGGACCTCGAAGGAAATATCCCGGAGCGCCCAGAAATCCTCTTTCGAATTGTCCTCGGTGCTGCCGCCCGGATGCACGATTCTGCGGGCAATCCCCCTTGCCGTTTCGGTGAGCAGTTCGCTGAAGCGGGTGCATCCGCCGCGCTTGGCATTGTGGCGGATGATGTACTTTTTTCCGAGATTCTCAACTGTGATGATGGGAGGCATTGTGTCTGGAGTCCTCAGATATAGTCGGCAAAGTCTTTTTCCATGCGCCGGAAGCAGAAGAACCCGATCAGCAGCACAAGCACGGCGGCGGTCACGGAAATGACGACGGAAAGCGGATTGACCGGAGTGCCGAACAGCGACCAGCGGACGCCGTCGATCACGCCGACCATGGGATTCAGCATATAAAGGAACCGCCATTTCTCCGGCACGACCGAACTCACGAATCCGACGGGGGAGATATACATGCCGAACTGGAGCACAAACGGCACAACATAGCGGAAGTCACGGTACCGGACGTTGACGGAGGTGCAGAAATAAGTGATTCCGAGCGTCATCATGGCACAGGGGATCAGGAAGAGCGGCGCAAAGACCGCCGTCCAGTGCGGCAGATAGCGGAACCAGAAGAAGAGCGGAATAAAGATAAGAGTCGAAATCAGGAGTTCCACAAAGTTCACCATGAGCGCCGAGGTCGGGATGATGAGACGCGGAAAATAGACTTTGGAGATCAGCCCCTGGTTGCCGATCAGGGATTCCCCGCCGGTGCCGATGGTTCCGGAAAAGAACTGCCACGGAATCATTCCGGCAAGCACGGCAAGGACGTAGGGCACGCCGTCGGAAGGCAGATTCGCGATTTTCCCGAAGACGATGGTGAAGACGGTCATGGTGACGACCGGCTTGATGACGCCCCAGGCGATTCCGATCATGGTCTGCTTGTATCGGATGATGATGTCGCGCCAGGCGAGAATGGCAAAAAGCTCGCGGTAATTCCACAGATCCCGGAGATAGAGCCGATTGTTTTTCCCGGATTCAATGGTGATGACATTGGATTCGTCAGACATTTTTGCCTTTCGTTGTAAAGGCGTACTATACCATGAAAAACGGGAAAAGTCAAATTCTCCGGGGAAGCTCCGTCACGCTCGAAAACGGCAGCCGCGCCTTTTCCTGATTTTTCCGGGGGCAGAAACCGGGTCTTTCATTTCGATGCAGATTTTAATTATTTATTATTTTAATTCGATTCCAATTTCGAGAATGGAAAAATCGTCGAATGGAGAATCCGGAAGCGGAAAAACGGTAAAAAGCATGATTTTCCCATAAAAAAAGCCGTTAAAAGAACATTTTTTTCAAAAAAAAAGACTTTTTTTTAATTTACCCCCTTCACAAAATCGCATTTATGGTGCATAATATATATGCACTTAGACGTCCGGCAGTCAAAAGAGCCGGGAAATTTTACAGCAACAGGAGAACCATCACAATGGCAGAGAAGGAAAAAGGCAAGGTAAAGTGGTTCAATAACGCCAAGGGCTATGGCTTTATTGAACGGGAAAAGGGCGGAGACATTTTCGTCCATTACAGCTCAATCAAAGTTGACGGGTATCGCACCCTCAAGGAAGGTCAGGCCGTCGAATTCATCGTCTCGCAGGGCGAAAAAGGACTTCAGGCTGACGAAGTCACCACTCTCGAGTGATTGCATTCGCTGTTTTGCTCATTCAGAGATTTTTTACAACAGGCATGTCCTCCGGGTTGGTTGGAAATTTTTTGCAGTGATGCAGAAACCGGCGGTTTATTGTTCGATTCCATGCCGTGTTGTAAAAAATCTTTGTTTTTT
>CAZHPP010000536.1:0-2890 GCA_964534535.1 uncultured Victivallales bacterium
GGCGGCACGCTCTCCACCTGGATCTGCGCCGTCGAGGACCGCATCACCATGGCCGCACCCAGCTGCTACGTCACCACCTGGCAGCACAATATCGAAAACGAGCTTCCCGCCGACATCGAACAGATGCCTCCGGGAGCCCTGGCTTCCGGTCTTGAAATGGACGATTTCCTGATCGCATCCGCACCCCGTCCGATCATCCTGCTCGGAGAAAAGAACGATTTCTTTGATCCGCGCGGACTCAGGGAGGTTCAGCAGGAACTTCAGTACGTCCACTCGCTTCTCGGCGCGGAGGATGGTTCCGTGGATCTCTTCATCGGTCCCGGAAGCCACAGCCTTTCCGTCTTCCTGCGGCAGGCTGCGTACAAGTTCTTCTGCGCGCAGTGCGGAATCAAGGGAAAGCCGTACGAGGAGGGCGAACTGCCCGTCAGCACCGAATCCGAGATCGCCGCCGCTCCCGGCGGTCAGGTCGGGAATATCCCCGGACAGAAGTTCGTCCGCGACATTCTCTGCTCCATGGCGGACTCCATGGCGAAGAAGCGCACGAAGCACTCTCTTGCCGAAACGCGGAAATTCCTGCGTTCTTCGCTCAATTTCGGCGAGATTGCGGTTCCGTATTTCCGCGTCGGACGCCCCGTCTGGAACGGTGCCATGAACCTTATGATTTCCCGCTTCTGCCTGGAGACCGAACCCGGACGGGTGATGTCCGTGCTGAAACTCCACGACGTCGCCGACTGGTACCATATCCCGGACGTCCGGAAGAAAGCTGTCCTCTATATCCCGCACCTCGATTCGGCGGATGAACTGTGCTGCCGGCGTCTGGAAAAGGACACGGCGCTCTTCAGTCTCGATGTGCGCGGCGTGGGCGAACTGATGCCCCTCAACGGCGACCAGCCCGACCAGAGAAGTTTCTTCAACCCGTACCAGTTTGACTATCATTACGCGGCGCTCGGATTCATGCTCAGCCGGCCGTACCTCGGCGGAAAAGTCAGGGATATCCTCTGCGCCGTCGAACTGCTTGCCGCAAACGGGATCAAAGTCTCGCTGGAAGCGAACGGACAGGGCTGCGTGCCCGCGCTCCTCGCCGCCGTGCTCAGCGACAGAATCGTTTCTCTCAAACTTGCGGACTGCCCCGAATCCTGGAGCTCCATGGTCCATGACGTATTCCCGTTCCTGAACCCCATGTCGTACATGATCCCCGGCGTTCTCGGATTCACCGACATTCCCGAACTTAAACAACTGATCAAGGACAAACTTTCATGAATGAAAAAGAACTTGCCGTGAAAGCGGCCGGCCTGGCTTCGAAGAGCCTCGCCGAAATCAAGGCTGCGCTTGCTTCCGAACCCGCCGTCGCACCCGATTCCATCCACAAGACCGGCGGCTGCGCCGTCATGGTCGTGCGCGATTCCAAAAACGTCCGTTCCATCCTTGCCGCGGGAACCGTTCCCGCCGAATTCAAGGGCAAAAAGATCGCCCCGGGCGCCGTGCTCTGCAAACTCGATGCCGGAACCGCCGCCGCTCTCCGCAAATATTTCCCCTGGACCGCCCCGAAGAGTCTCCGCAAGGAGCGCACCACCATCGGCTGCGGCGACCGGCTCGGACTCGCCACGCGCGGACATCTCCGCGCCGTGAAGCAGTTCCCCGTTTCGCCCGTGCTCGCCCAGCAGTCCATGCGCGAACTCACCATGACGCACCGCACTTTCCAGGGCGTGGTCGACGACGCCTGCTTCATGGTTTACGAATCCGACTTCCAATCCGGCTACGGTGCGGACGGCGACCATCTGAAGAAGATCGCCGACATCGACGTGGCCCTTGCAGCCGGCATGCCCATGATCACGCTCGACCTTTCCGAGGTCATGAATGCCGCCGCGGGCTCCTGGTCCGATTCCGAAATCGATTCCGCCTTCGCGAAACTTCCCGCCGCCGAGCAGAAGACGGTCCTTTCCCTGTATGCCGGAAAGACCGTGAAGCTCGAAACCTCGTCCATTACCATCAGCGAGGCCACGGCAAAGCGCTGCGCCGTCATGTACAATGCCGCGCTCCGCTTCGCAAAGGAAGTCTACGAACACCTGAAAGCCAGACGAG
This sequence comes from uncultured Victivallales bacterium, assembly GCA_964534535.1. Taxonomy (GTDB): domain Bacteria; phylum Verrucomicrobiota; class Lentisphaeria; order Victivallales; family UBA1829; genus CAZHPP01. Next base: position 2,083 of record CAZHPP010000536.1, read on the forward strand.
GCGATGAATTCGACCTCGAAATTTCCATCGACGAGACGACTTCGCCCACGCTTCCCGAACATCATTACTACATCGCGCAGGAGCTCGCGCGCACGGGCGTGATCGTTTCCTCGCTTGCGCCCCGCTTCATCGGCGAATTCCAGAAGGCCATCGACTACATCGGCGACCTTGCCGAATTCGACCGCCAGTTCAAGGTCCATGCCGAGATCGCGCGGAAGTGCGGAAACTATAAGGTCTCCGTCCATTCCGGAAGCGACAAGTTCTCCGTCTATCCCACGGTCGGACGCGAGACGCGCGGCTGGCTTCACCTGAAGACCGCCGGCACCAGCTGGCTTGTTGCCGTTTCCGTGATTGCAAAGCATGACCCGAAACTTTACCGGGACATGCACAAGTGCTCGCTCGAACATTTCAATGAAATGCTCAAGCTTTACCACATCACGGCGGACATCACGAAGATTCCGGCGCTTGACACGCTTTCGGATTCTCAGCTTCCGGCGCTCATGGAGATGCCGGAGGCCCGCCAGCTCCTTCACATCAACTACGGCCCGATTCTCACCGGACCTCTGCGCAAGCGTTTCTTCGATTCCATGCGCAGGTATGAGAAGGAATACGATGCCGCCATCGAGGCGCATTTTGTCAAGCATCTGACGAAACTCGGAGTCCGCTGAGCGGATTTCGGAAAGATACGGCAGGGCCCCGGAAACAGTGATGCTTCCGGGGCCCTGATTTTTTTAAATAGCCGTGTTCCGCGTAATGACTGATTTTAATGCATTCCCAATGGGCTGCTCGCCCCTTGAACCCTCGGCAG
>CAZHPP010000537.1:0-2884 GCA_964534535.1 uncultured Victivallales bacterium
ATCACCGGCACCTGCACCTACCGGACCTACCACAAAACGAGGGGCACCGTGTGGACCCATGCCGCGATGAAGTGGGTCGGGCAGTACGAGGGGCAGGAGGTCCTGCTTGGCACCTTTTCCGACGTGAGCAACCAGGTCGCGGAGGACACGCCCGGCGGTTTTTTCATCTATTCGGCGCAGGAGGACGACCAGTTCTTTTTTGTCGGCGAAAACATGCTCAAGATGCTCGGCTATTCGCGGGAGGAATTTGAAAAGAAATTCCAGAACCGCTTCCGCTTCATGGTGTACGAAAAAGACCGGGAAGCGACGCTGAAATCCATCGACGACCAGATCGCGGAGAACGGCCACTATGACAAGGTCGACTACCGGATCGAAAAACGGGACGGAAGTCTGATCTGGGTCCACGACGAGGGCCATTATGTGGTGGACAAGGACGACCGCCCGTGGTTCTATGTGACGATCAACGACATGAGCGAGCTTGTTGAGGAAAAAAACCGGCTCCGGAAGGAGAACGCGGAGCTGGGGGCGATCATCAACTCCATCCCGGTCGGGCTTTCGGTCTACCGCCTTGACCAGGACAGGACGGAGCTGGTGGCCGCCAACGAAGAGGTCGGGGAGATCCTGGAAACCGGGATGGAGCAGATCAGGGAATTTCACTGGGACCTGTTTACCCGGCGCGTCCATCCGGACGACCTCGCCGGCCTTTCCGGCGTCATGCGGGAAATGAGCCGGGTGGGCAGGCATAAAAGCGCGCCCTTCCGCTTTTCCACACAGAACGGCGCCTGGAAATGGCTGAAAACGGAGGCCAAAACCAGTGCCATGCCCGACGGGACCAGGCTTGTCTACAACGTCCTGACCGACCTTACGGCGGAAAAGCGGGCGGAAGAAAAGCTTGAGCGGGCGCGCCGCACCCAGCTGGAGCAATACAGGTCATCCCTGCAGGCGCTGCTGTTTGCCAATCCGCAGTCGCTGTGCACCGTGCGGCTCAACCTCAACCGCGACAAGTGCGAGGAATGGTACGGCACGTCGCAGTACGTGATCCACACCATCAAGGCCGACACGGCCGAGGGCGTGATCGACAACATTTCGCGCATCATCGTCAATGAACAGGACCGCGAGAGATTCCGCAGGCATTTTGGGTGCTCCGCCCTGCTGAACGCCTTCCGGAACGGCCAGCGAAGCGACATGGTGCGGTACCGCCGGACGATTGAAAACGGCTCCTTCATCTGGGTCAAAACCGTTGTAAACATGGTTCAGAACCCGGACACCCAGGAGGTCGAGGCCGTCCTTTTTTCCGAGGACATCAACGACCAGGTGCTGAACGAGGAGATCATCCAGAAAAGCTCCGACGCGGGCTACGACTACAGCGCCACGCTTCATCTGCCGGACCGGATGTTCCAGTTCCGCTACCTGGGCAACCTGATCCCCCAGAACTACAAGGACCTGTACAAAGAGCTGCGGCAGTCGAAGCCCTATGCGGAAATTGTGGAGTACGCGGTGAGGTCGTGGGTTTCGGCCGACGGGGCCGAGCGCTTTCTGAAGGAGGCGTCGATCGACAGCATCGTCGCGCGCCTGAGCGAGGACGAAAGCTACACGATCAACCAGAAATCGCGCAAGCCGGACGGCTCCGAGGGCTGGAAGCAGCTCCGCCTCACATGGCTGGACGAAACAAGGAACTGGATCCTGATCCAGCAGACCGACGTTTCGGAGGTCGTGCACATGCAGCAGGCGGAGCTTCTGACAAGGCTGAACACCGAAAGGGCCCTACGCAACGAAGCGGACAAGGCCAACGAATCCAAATCCAATTTCATTTCAAACGTCAGCCACGACATGCGCACGCCGCTGAACGCCATCCTGGGCTACGACCGCCTGGCGCTGGAGACCGACTCCGCCCAGGCCAGGGAGGAATACCTGACAAAGATCGGCGCCGCCGGCCAAACGCTGCTCTCCCTGATCAACGACACCCTTGACCTTCAGAAGATCGAAAACGGCGTGACCACCCTTCACCTGGCGCCCGTCCCGTGCAGCGAGGTCGTCACCGGCGTGCTGACGGCGGTAAAGCCGCTGCTGGAAGCGAAAAAGATCCATTTTGTTTTTGACAATTCCAAGGCCGCGTGGGCGACGATCTATGCCGACGCCATGCGGGTCGAGGAAATTTTCATCAATCTGATCAGCAACGCGGTCAAATTCACGCCCGAGGGCGGCAATGTTCTGCTGGCGGTGGAGTGCGTGAAGGAGACCGGGGAGGAGCTCTGCGACAAGCTTGTCGTAAAAGACAGCGGCGTCGGCATTTCCGAGGGATTTCTTCCGAAGATCTATGAGCCGTTTGCCCAGGAGCGCACCGAAAAGACGGCCGGCATCGGCGGTTCCGGCCTCGGTTTGTCCATCGTGAAAAGGCTTGTCAGCCTGATGCACGGCAGAATTGAGGTCAAAAGTAAGCTTGGCGAAGGGACCGAGTTTACCGTGTATCTGACCTTCCGCAAGGCGAACGCCGCCGCCAGCCCCGGCGGGGCGCAGCAGGCGGAAGACCAGTCCGCGCTGCGGGGCAAAACGATCCTGCTGTGCGAGGACAACGAGATGAACCGCGAGATTGCCACGGCGGTTCTTGAGAAAAAAGGCATGACGGTCATTCCGGCCGTCGACGGCAAAGAGGGCGTCAGGCTGTTTGCCGCGTCCCGCCCCGGCGGGATCTCCGCCATCCTGATGGACATCCGCATGCCCAACATGGACGGGTACGAGGCCTCAAGGGCGATCCGCGCGGCCGGTCATCCCGACGCGAAGCAGGTGCCGATTGTCGCGCTGTCCGCGGACGCCTACGCCGACGACGTCCACAGGGCCGGGGAATGCGGCATGAACGGGCACCTTTCCAAGCCGATCGACCCCG
>CAZHPP010000538.1:0-2877 GCA_964534535.1 uncultured Victivallales bacterium
GATAATATACTTCCGAAAAGCGGTTTAGTCAAGATTTTTTTGCAAAACCTCGATTTTCCCTTGATTTTTGTTTTTCATATATTAAAGTAACTCCCGTAAAGCGGACAAAAGCTGTTAAACCACTTAAAATAAAAGGAGAACATCCATGCAGTATCTGAAAATGCTTCCGCACCAGATTCGCGAGGCAATCAAAAAGAACGTTCCGGCGGTCCTGCCGCTGGGCGTGATCGAGTATCACGCGGAACACCTGCCGGTCGGCACGGATTCGCTTGCCGCGGTTGAAACGATCGAACGGGTCGAAAAACGGCATCCGGAAATGGTCGTGCTGCCGCCGTTCTACTACGGCGCCGCTTCATACGCCGTCGCCGCGCCTGAAGCCAACGGGTCGATCCAGGTCGATTCGGCAAAGCTGATCCCTGTGGCCGAAGACATCTTCCGCAGCCTGCTCCGGATCGGATTCCGCAACATCCATGCCGTCATTGCGCATCAGACGGAGGAATTCATCCAGGGCATGCCCACCGACCTCGCGTTCCGGTTCGCCGGACGCCATGTGATCTTCGAGTGGCTCGAAAAGGAATCCGGCGAAGGCTGGTGGGGCACGGAAAAGTTCAGCTCGTATTACTCGGGCGGGAACAATCCGTTCGCCTGGATTCAGGTGCATCCCCAGCTTTCGGAGAAGACGGCTGAACGCTTCCCCGGCGATCACGCCGGCCGCTATGAAACCAGCGAAGACATGGTCATCTGCCCCGAATGCGTCGACATGTCCAGACTTGACAATTCGCTCTGGTTCGCGCGTCCGGCGAAGGACGCTTCCCCCGAATGCGGAAACGCCATGCTCGACGCCTGCGCCGACAGCCTCGAACAGATTCTTTTCGGAGACAAAAAATGACGGAACAGAATTACGACTTCCGCGCGCGCCACTGGCAGTGCCATGTCCCCGGCCGCCGCAATCCCTCCCGCGCCGCAGGGCCCGGCGAAGTCATGCTCGACGGCTCCTGGAGCCTCGGGTGTGCCCCCGATTCCCCTGAAATCGTGTTCAATGCCGTAAAGGATTTTCAGGATTATCTGCTCGTCAGCATGGACCTCTCCCTGAAGATCGTGCGGGAACAGCAGGCGCGGACCCTTTGGTTCGAGCTCGATCCGAAGCTTGGAAAGGGCTTTGCGTTCGATGTGAAAAAGACCGGAATCCGGGTCGCCCTCGCAGAAGAAAAGATGGCGTTCCGCGCGGCCGTCCATCTGGAGGACTGCATGAGTCTCGAAGGCGCGCCCGTGCTCGCGTCCGGGAAAACCGTGCGGAAGCCGCTCTACGACTGCCGCGGCGTGCATTCGGGGTGCGGAATCGACGAATTCCCGGATTCCGAGCTTTCCGCCATTGTTCACGCGGGCTACGACACGATCTATCTCTTCCTCAAGGATTTCGAACTTTCCGCCGCCGGAAAATGCAACGTGAACGACGTGATCCAGCGGGCCGGAAGGTACGGGATCAATGTGATGCTGTTCAACTATATCCAGACCTTCCTGCATCCGGACGAAGCCGGGGCGCAGGAGAAATTCGATTCCGTCTATGGCGAACTGTTCCGCCGGTATCCCGGCGCGGCCGGAATCTCGCTCTGCGGCGAATCGCTTGAATTCCCGAGCCGCGACCCCGCCACGACGGGCAAATGCTTCTCGAAAAGCGTGGTCGACGGCATTCCGGACACGCGGCCCAGTCCCGGATGGTATCCGTGTTCGGATTATCCCGCGTATATCGGCAGAATCGAGCGCGCCGTGCACAAGGTCAAGCCGGAAGCGGCTGTAGTCTTCAGCACCTACAACTGGGGCTATCAGCCGCTCGAGCTCCGCAAAAAATTCCTGGAAAGATTCCCGAAGGGCGTCACGCTCTCCGTCTGCTATGAAATCTTCTCGCAGAAAAAGCTTGAAGGGCTTTCGACTCCGGTGATGGACTACTCCATTTCCGTCCTCGACCCGGGATACTATTTTGCGAGCGAATGCGAGACGGCGCACAAACTCGGAATCCCCATCGAAGGCAACGTGAACACGGCGGGAATCGGCTGGGATTTCGGCACCGTGCCGTACGTCCCCGTCCCGGCGCGCTGGCTCTACCGCATGCGGAAGCTCCGCGAGGCCCGCAGGAACTGGGGAGTCTCCAAGCATTATGCCACGCACCATTACGGTTTCTGGAACGGCGTGACCGCCGACCTCGGGAAATGGTCCTCCTGGGAGGATTTCGAGCCGGACTATGACGAACTTCTGCGCAAGATCGCGGTCCGGGACTATGGAAAGAGCAATGCGGAATTCGTCCTGGCCGCCTGGAAAAGCTGGGAAAAGGCCATGGATTATTACACCGCCTCCAACGAAGATCAGTACGGTCCGTGGCGCGTCGGCCCGGCCTATCCGTTCATCTTCCAGCCGAGCATCACGCGCACGATGCTGGGAAAGGAGATCAAATTCCCGACCGCTCCCCGCGCCCACTTCGGGTACTCGATCATCATGACGCTCTATCATCCGTATGAGAACGAAAACCAGTCGCCGGGGTTCCTGCGGTATCCGGCGGAACTCCGTTCCCTCGCGAAGATGCTTGCCCTCTGGGAAACGGGGCTCCGCTCGGCGCAGAAGATCGCCGGTTCCGCCGAAGGCGAACGCATGAAGGCCCTCGGACTCTTCATCCGGAACTCCATCCGCACGACGATCCACATCAAGCAGTGGTGGATTCTGAACATGAAGCTGCAGACCTCAAAGACGGCGGCGGCAGGCCTTGAAGTTCTCGATGCTCTGACATCGCTCGCGCACGAGGAAATCCGCAATGCCGAAGAGACGATCCCCTCCGTGGAGACGGATTCGCGTCTCGGCTGGGAGCCCAGCATGGAATACGTCTGC
>CAZHPP010000539.1:0-2877 GCA_964534535.1 uncultured Victivallales bacterium
GGATGACGGAATGTCTTTCGGATACCTCGCCCCTTGGGGCGGGGTAATTCATTTTCGGCCAGACCATGGCGGAAAATGCCCCGGAATATGCACAGTTCCCGAACGATTTCATGGCATCTCCGCGGCGAGTCTGGTATCAGCGCGGATACAATCCCGGAAAAGGTGTCCCGTGCTCCGTTGTCTGCTTCCGCGGGGAAACAGGCGAATTCCTCCTGGACTCCATTGCCCGTCTGGCGGACGGAGCCGGGCTTCGCAACGTATATCTTGACGGCCCCAGCGTTCCGTTTTCCTGCAGAAATCTGAACCACCGCTGCGGGGAGGAACTTCCGGCACGATGGGACGAGGATTACGATCACGGGCGGATTGCCGGTCAGCGGGCGTTCCTGAAGCGGCTCCGCGGAATCTTCGATTCCCGGGGCGTGCGCACTCCGATCTGGCATCACACCGGCGGCGGATTCGACCTGCCGTGCTTTGCGCTCTGCGACTATTACTGGGACGGAGAACAGCTGAGCCGCTACCGTCACGGATATCTGCTGCCGCCGACGCATTTCACTGTCCTCTATTCGGGACGCCCCTTCGGATTCCAGGGCCTGTTCCTCAATACGTTCTACTCCGACGCCATGCCCGAAAACAGGCAGTCGCTCGCCTGGACCGCCCCGAACGGGGTTGTGCCTTCCTACGGTACTTTCCCCGAATATCTCCGGCTTGTCCAGCGGGATTCGACCTTCGTATTTTATCCTTTTACAGAAAAACAGCCGCATATCGTCCGGAAGCTCAAAAATACGCTGAACGTTTCCTATTATCTTGGAAAGGAGGAAGCGATCCTTGTTTCCGGCAACGCGGTTTATCACGGCACACAGCAGGAGTCCGTTGACCTTTCCGGTCTTTTCCCGGGGCGTTCTCTGGCGGTGCGCTGCCTGAACCGGGAGGAGACTCCCTGTTTCCAAAACGGGATTCTCACCTTGTTCTGTTGCCGAACGCGATGCAAAAATCTATCATGTCGTGCCTGCGGGAACCGATGTCTCGAAGCTCCGTCTGCCTGATCCCGCACGGAAAACGGCGGACACGGCTGCGGCGGCCCCACTGCAGCTGCAGAAAAAGTTTCTCCCGGAAAACTGGCGCGTGACAAACGGAAAGAGCGGACCGGTTCCGGGAACAGGCCTTTCCTCCGGACTCCAGTCCGCAAGCGGCCGTGCCGTGCTCGGATATGCGCATCCTCTTCCCGACGGCATCTGCCTCGATATGAAATTCCGGCACAGCGGGAAGTTCAAAATTCTCGCCGACGGCATCGGCATAGGATTCAATTATCATCCGGCCGGAGGCTGGTTCGTTGAAAACGCCGACAAGAACGACAATCTCGACCGGTGCGACGTTTCACTCGTTCCGCACGGACGCTCCTATTCCGCGGCGGGAAAAACTGTACCGCTGAAGATTCTTTTCCTCAACGGACGCGTTTCCGTATGGTATGACGGTGTCAGGATCGTTGAAAATCTTCTGCCGGCGAAAAAGTACAGTTCGCATCTGCTTTCTTTTGAAACCAGGGACGGAAACTGGATCGGGTTCGAGATCGAACGGTTCGGTGCGGCGGAATGCTCCCGTCTGCCGGTGCCGCTGCATCCGATCCGCTGATTCGGAGGATGTTTCCCCTTGTTTCTTCCTCTCCTGCGTGGTATAGTAGACAATAACACAGCAAAGGAGAATGACGGATGGGAACTGTAACGATCATCGGCGCCGGAATGATGGGAAGCGCCATGTCCCGCCCAGCATCCGACAACGGACACTCCGTCCGCCTCGCCGGAACACCGCTCGACGAAGAAATCATCGCCGCTGTCAAGGCCGGAAAGGATCATCCGACCCTCCGCAGAAAAATGCCGGAAGGTCTGAAGGCGTATTCCTGTTCCGAACTGAAGGCCGCGCTCGACGGCGCCGATCTTGTGATCGGGGGCGTCAGCAGCTTCGGCGTGGAATGGTTCAGAACGGACGTTCTGCCGCTCCTGAAGCCCGGCTCGACCGTGCTTTCCATCACGAAAGGCCTGAACGCCCTTCCGGACGGCTCGCTCGAACCGTTCCCGGAAATGCTCTCGAAGGTGCGTCCGGACGTGAACTTCCTTGCAGTCGGCGGCCCCTGCATCTGCTTTGAACTGTTCGACCGCAGGAATACGGTCGTCTACTTCTGCGGAAAAGATTTTCCCGCACGGAGCAGGGCCGTAAAGGTCCTTGCGACGGACTACTATCATCCCGTATCGACCGCGGACGTGAAGGGCGTGGAAGGTTCCGTGGCCATGAAAAACGCCTATGCAATGGGTGTTTCGCTGGCCGTGGGAATCGCGGAGCGCGAAATCGGAATCACCGGAACGCAGGGCATGACCGGAACGGCCAGACCCGGCGCGCCGGACGCCAATCCCGTCTTCAACCCGCAGGCCGCGCTGTTCGGACAAAGCGTAATCGAAATCCGCCGGATCGTGAAACTGATGGGCGGCGATTCCGATTTCGCCTGCGGGCTTGCCGGAGCCGGCGACCTTTATGTGACGGTCTTCGGCGGACGCACCCGCAAGCTCGGCACTCTGCTGGGACGCGGTCTTTCCTTCCCGGAAGCGAAAGCCGCCCTGAAGGGCGTGACGCTCGAATCGGTCGCCATCATTGCGCTTGCAGCCGATTCCGTGCGCAGGACCGCCGATCCGAAGCGCTTCCCGCTCCTGATGGCCATGGATGAAATTATCCGCGGAGGAAAACAGGTTAGAATTCCCTGGAACGAGTTCGGAAAATAAATCTTGTGTATGAAATATTGACTGTTCCTTTCAGGGATTCCGGACGCTGGGAAGATGAGCGCAAAAATGAGTTTTTTGCGCATGGGTGCAGGGCTCTTTGAGTCCTGCC
>CAZHPP010000540.1:0-2872 GCA_964534535.1 uncultured Victivallales bacterium
GAGGTTCCCCACGGTCGCATACGCCGCTCCGTAAAATTCATACGACCAGCCGAATCCGCCTTTGTCCGGGGAATCCAGCAGGAACAGCGTGGAAATCTTCCCCAGCTGGGCTTCCGCAAACCGGAAGAGCAGCAGGAACACGATCGCGGCAGCCGCATCGTCGCGGCGGAAGAACGAAAGGAACGAATCGAGGTAGCCGGGGCCTTTTTCCGCCGGAGCGCGTTCCGGAACGCGTTCGGCCGGACACGCCGTGCAGTGCCACGCGAACAGCATCAGCATCAGGACGGCGGCGGGAATGAGCGCAAGGCTCCAGGACGTCCCCGTGTCCGCACCCGGTCTGTGCCGGAGAAATCCGTAAAGGATCACGAACCCGCCCTGTCCGGTCAGGATCGCGCACTTGTAGAACACGTTGCGGAGTCCGGCGCAGAAGGCCTGGTCGTGTTCGGAGAGCGCGAGCATGTAGTAGCCGTCGGCCGCGGCGTCGTGCGTGGCGGAAACGAAGGCCGTCGCGAAGAAGACCGCGATTAGCACGGACGTCCCGGCGTCCAGCGCCGTCGTGAGGGGAAGCGCAAGGAAGCAGAGCGCCATTCCGGCCTGGCAGAGAAGCATCCAGAACCGTTTGGTCCTGGAAAGGTCCAGCAGCGGCGCCCAGAGGAATTTCAGACTCCACGGCAGCACGAGAATGCTGGTCCAGAGCGTGATCTGCTCCACCGGCATTCCGAAACTCTGGAGCATCACCACGGACACCATGGAAACGACCGCCATCGGCAGGCCTTCGGCGAAATAGACACCGGGCACCCATGCCCAGCCGCGTTTTGCAAACGATGTATCCTTCAGGTTCATCGGCACTGAATCTCCCATCCTTGGTTCACGAGCATTTCCGCAAGCTGTTTCAGCAGAATTTCAGGGGCGCTTGCGCCGCCCGCGATCCCGATATTGCCGTCCCCTTCGAGAAAGGACTCCGGCACATGTTCCGAATCTGGAACAAGAATTGATTTCGCGCCCTCGCGCACGGCGACTTCGGCGAGCCGCTTCGAGTTGGAACTGTTTTCCGAGCCGACCACGATGATCCTGCCGCAGAGACGGGCCAGCTTCTTGACGGCCGCCTGACGGTCGCCCGTGGCGCGGCAGATTCCGCTCCGTATGACGAGGTCCGGAATCTTTGACTTCAGAATGCCCAGAATTTCATTGCAGTCGTCCACGCTGAGCGTGGTCTGGGAAAGCACGGCATAGCGTTTCCCCGGTTCGGGGACGAATGCGCGCGCCTCGGCCGCCGTTTCCAGAATCGTCATGGGCGAACGGAGCCTTCCGGCCACGCCTTCGGTTTCCCGGTGCCCGCGCCGCCCAATGAAGAGAATCGTCCGGCCCTCCGATTCCAGTTCGACGGCCGCCGCATGAACGAGCTTCACGAGCGGACAGGTCGCGTCGATGAGCTTGAGCGGAAGTTTCGAGACGCGGTTTTCCAGTTCCGAGCCGACTCCGTGGGCGCTCAGGATCAGGGTGCCGCCGCGCCAGGAATCGTCAGGTTCTTCATAAAACTGCACGCCCTGTGCGCGGAAATGTTCCACCACGGTTTCGTTGTGGACGATTTCATGGAGCACGCGCACCGGTTTTGCGCCGCGGGCGGCGGCTTCGGAAACCAGATTCACTGCGCGTTCGACTCCGGCGCAGAATCCGCGCGTTTCCGCAAAAAAGATTTTTCCTCTGCTCATCATTCCCCCGCGCGGTATTTCGGATTTTTCGGGAACAGGACGCATGCCTTCTGCCGTTCCAGTTCGGCTTCCGCCTCCAGTCCCGGAATCCGTTTGAGGATCAGGAACTTGCGGTAGTGGAGCGAGGCCGACTGCGGATCGCGTTCGAGCGCCGTTTCCAGTTCCCGCATGGCGTCCGCGGGCATGCCCCTGGCAAAGAGGAAGTTCGAGAACGCCATGCGCGGCCATGGTGTTCCGGGGAGGATCGAATCGCATTTCCGGACGAGCGCCGCGGTTTCCGGCACGGAGGCTTTTGCAAGGTCTTCCGGCTTGAGCATGCGCGGATCGGTCGAGTCGCTGAGTTTGGCAAGCGTAAAATCGTACCGGAGCACCGGAACGCTCAGCGAAAGCGACGCCGCGGCGAAGACAGTCAGGGCGGAAAGAAGCCAAAAACGTTTTTTTGCGGGAAGTTCATCGGATTCCGGCGCGCATCGTTTCAGCAGAAGACATGCCGCGGCTCCGGCCAGGACCGTGCAGGCGGGCGTTTCCATCAGAATGTCCTGCATTGAATGGAGAGTCCATGCAGTGAGGCCGGCGAACAGCGCCGTGGTGAGAATCGAATCGTCGCGGAACGCTTCGGCGGGAGTCATTCCGCGGAGCTTCCGGATTCCGTACGCCAGCGGAACGGCCAGCACGAGGGCCGCAAGAATCAGCGCGAGGATTCCGGCCTGCGAACCGAAGGAAAGAATGAAATTGTGCGGCGAAGCCGGAGCTTCCGGGTCGTCGATCAGCTTCAGCAGAAAGAAACTGCGCTGGAATCCGCCCCATCCTTTTCCGGCGAGCGGGGACTCGAACACCATGCGCGCCGCCCCCTGAAGGTAGTCCAGGCGGAACAGCAGGGATTTTCCGCCCCGGCCCAGCAGAATCAGCGCGGTGAATGCCGCAATTCCGAGCGGAATCAGCGAAATCAGAACCCATTTGAGCTTTTTCCCGGTCTTGAGAAAAAGGAACGTGAAGAACAGGCCGCCGGCCAGCGAAAGCAGCGCCCCGCGGCTTCCCGTGTCCACAAGCAGGAAAAGCCCGGCTCGGGCGCTCAGGACCGCAAAGACCGTGCGTGAAATCAGGGGCGGGTCGACGCGGGTTCCCAGCTTCCAGAACCAGGCGGCGGCCATCGGCAGGGC
>CAZHPP010000541.1:0-2861 GCA_964534535.1 uncultured Victivallales bacterium
AGCGCCGGGAGACCGCTGCGCCGGCATATTCACCGACGGGCTAGCCCAGAAAATGCTGAACATGGAAGGCGAACTTCCGGGGCATTCCGCCGTGATCGTCGGCTCGGGCGACATCGGGCTCATCATGGCGCGGCGTCTCCGCTGGTGCGGGATCGAAGTAAAACTTGTGACGGAGATTCAGCCGTATCCCTCCGGGCTCGCGCGGAACATTTCGCAGTGTCTGGACGATTTCGGGATTCCGCTCCGGCTTTCGACCGCGGTCGTGAAGATCAGCGGACGCTCCCGCGTGGAAAGCGTGACGCTCGCGCCGCTTGCCGGCGGCCGGCCCGATCTTTCCCGCGCCGAAACGATTCCCTGCGACACGGTGCTCTTTTCAGTGGGTCTGATTCCGGAAACGGAGCTCGGACGCTCTCTCGGAATGCCGGTCCATCCCGTCACGCGCGGTCCGGTCGCGGACGAGCATTACATGACGGGGCTCGAAGGCGTGTTCGCGTGCGGCAACGGGCTCCATGTGCACGACCTTGCCGACTTCGCCGCCGCCGAGTCGGAGCGGTGCGCCGGATTCGTTTCCGAGTACGTCCGTTCCGGCGGCTTTGCCGCGGCGCCGCATGTGCCCGTCGAAGCCGGAGAGAACCTTGCCTATGTTGTGCCGGGCGCCGTGAATCCGGAATCGCCGGGAGTCTTCTGGATGCGTCCGAGAATCGTGTGTTCGAAAGCTGTGCTGACGGGGCGGCTCGACGGCGTTCCCGTGTTCCGGAAAAACGTTTCGTATCTGCGTCCCGCCTCCATGATGAGCTTTGAGCCGGAACCGTTCGGGGCAGGGCGGAAACTGGTCCTTTCGCTGGAGGAGGTCAAGGCATGAAGAAGACGCTCGTCTGCATCAACTGTCCGGCGGGATGCCGCCTGGAAGTCTCGCAGGAAAATGAAACGGTCACTGTGACGGGGAACCACTGTCCCCGCGGAAAGGCCTGGGCGGAAAACGAGCTCAGGGATCCGCGTCGGATCGTGACCGCCGCGGCAAAGACGGATTCCGCCGCGCTTCCGTATCTTCCCGTGCGGACTTCCGTGCCTGTTCCGCTCCGCATGGTGAGCCGGATTCTGCTGGCCGTCTATGCGCTCCGGGTGGAGGCGCCCGTCCGGCGGGGCGAAGCCCTGATCCGCGATTTTGAAGGTTCCGGAATCGACGTCACGGCCTCCCGCACTCTGCCGGAGTGAGTCTGACTTCAGGCGCGGAACGAGTATTCCGTTTCCTGAAGATACTGCTCGCCCGGACGCAGGACCGTGGACGGGAATTCCGGATGGTTCGGCGAATCCGGAAAGTGTTCGGCCTCCAGGCAGAGTCCGGAAAACGGCGCACAGGGGACTCCCCCTTTTCCGGCGAGCCGGCCGTCCAGATGGTTGGCCGTATAGAATCCGAGCGCCGGTTCCGTGGTGGAAACCGTCATGACGATTCCGCTTTCCGGAGCGGAAATCTCGGCCGCGTGCGCCGGATCGTCAAGCGGAAAGATCACGTCATAGCCGCCGAAGCGGGCGAGTTCCGGCGGATTTTTCTTCAGGATTCCGCCCGGAGTCTTTGCCTTCCGGAAATCGAAGACGGTTCCTTCCACGCTCAGAATCCGGCCCGACGGAATGCCGCCGTTCCCGCATTCGAGCATGGAGGATGCCGCGATCCGGACGGAATGGTTTCCGATCGTTCCGCGGCCTTCCAGATTGAAGTAGCAGTGGTTTGTGAGGTTCAGCACGGTGGGCGAATCCGTTTCCGCGCGATAGACGATCCGCAGGGAATTGCGTTCCGTCACCGTGTATTCCACGTGCAGCGAAAGCGCTCCGGGGAATCCCTCTTCGCCGTCGGGGCTGGTCCGTGCCAGCACGAGCGTGTCCGCGGCGGCCCGTTCCGCCGTGAACTGACGCAGGTGGAATCCGCGGATTCCGCCGTGGATGCAGTCTCCGTTTTCATTGTTCCGCGGAAGCCGGTGCGCGATTCCGTCGAGCGTGAAGCGTCCGGCCCTGATCCGGTTGGCATACCTGCCGACGAGCGCGCCGAAGTGGTACGGATTCGTGCGATAGTCCTCCCGGTCTGCGTAACCGAGCGCCACATCCCGGAAATTTCCGTTCCGGTCCGGCACTTTGAGTTCGGCAATGACCGCTCCGAAATCGGAGATCACGGCGGACATTCCCGCTTTGTTCTTCAGTGTGAAAAAGTTCATTCTGCAGCGCCGTATTCCGGCAGTGCGAAGACGATTGTTCCCTCTCCGGAAAACGCACATTCCTTCAGCGCATACGGCAGGAAGAAGCTTTCTCCCGCGGAAACATGCAGCGTGTTCCCGACCTCGAACGAGCCGCGCGTCACCACGCCCGCGCGGCAGCACTGTTCCCGGTTTGCAAGGACATACTTCCCGCTCCCCGTCAGGCTCTGGACTTCGAACAGTTTCACAGCGGAAAGCGGAATCGTGCGCAGAAGCTCGAAGCTTCCCGAACGGTCGACCGCTTCCGCCTTCGGGCAGTAATGTCGTTCTGCCTCGGGACGTGTTTCGGGAACCATCCGGAACACCTTGAGCGCGTCTTCCGGCACGGCCCCGCTGAACCGTTCGCTGTCGCTCAGCGGCTGACTGCCGCAGAACAGTTCCGGCTGGATCACCAGGTCCGAAGGCTCCATCACTTCGATCACCGTCACGCCCGGTCCGATCGCATGCGGCGCGCCGCCCGGAACAATGAAATGGTCGCCCGGCGCCACGTTCCATTTCCGGAGCATCGAGGCGCCCTTTGTGAACTTTCCGGTCCGCGCCTCGTTCAGAAACGCCTCCGGATCGAGCGTTTCATTGAATCCCAGCAGAAGGTACGGCTTTTCCCCGCTGATTTCC
>CAZHPP010000542.1:0-2858 GCA_964534535.1 uncultured Victivallales bacterium
GCAGTTCGTTCACGGAACACCCCGTCTCCCGCAGGACTTCCACGTTGTCGCGCAGAAGATACGCCACGGACTCCATGATCGAGCGGGCCCAGTGGGCGCGTCCGTGCGCCAGCGTGATTCCGTAGGCGGCACCGCGGGCATCCGGGTTGCAGACGGGCGAAACGGAGCCGGCGCAGTGGGGCAGCAGGAGCAGGCCTTCGCTCCCGGGCACAATCTTCGCGGCTTCGGAATCGAATTCGCGGTAGCTCATGCCGGAACAGAACTCGTCGCGGAAGTGCTTGAGGAGCATTCCGGCGGTCGGCGCCCAGGGCAGAAGCACATACGACCCCGGACGGAATCCGAGGTAGGTGCTGATCCTGCGTTTGGAATCGTAGACGGGCGAATCGAACGCGGCGCAGAGCGCGAGCGTGCATCCGGTGGTTTCGGAGATGCGTCCGCGCACGGCGCAGCCGCTCCCCAGGTTCCCGCAGACGTGGTCGATCGGTGCAATGGAAACGACCGTTCCCGGCTTCAGCACGGAATCGTTTTCGATGCACGTCCCGACGGCTTCGCCCGGATCGAGAAGACGGGGCAGACGCTCTTCCGGAATTCCGACTGCGTCGAGCATGGCGGAATCGTATTTTCCGGTGCGGATGTCAAAGTAAAGGGTCGAAGGCAGCAGTCCGCGGCAGGTTCCGGAGTTCCCCGTGAGCCGATACGCGATGAAATCCTCGACCATCATGAACTTTGCGGTCTTCGCGAAGATTTTCGGCTCGTGCTTTGCGAGCCAGAGAATCTTGGGCGCGGGCCAGCAGGGCAGCATGTCGGTCTGGCCGGACATGCGGAAGAGCGGCTCCGCTCCGAACTTCGAATTGAGGAACGCGGCCTCGGCGGAGGCGCGGTTGTCGAGCCAGACGATGGCGTTCCGGACGGGGCGTCCTGCCCTGTCGAGGAACACCAGCGTTTCAGCCTGGCCGGTGATTCCGGCGGAACGGATCGTTTCCGGCGGGATTCCGGCCTTTTCCACGGCCTGCGCCATGGCGTCCTTTGCGGAACGCCAGTACTGCTCCGGGTCCAGCTCAACGATGTCCGGAGCCGGGGTCAGCAGTTTGTATTCGGAAAGTCCGGCCGCAAGGAGGGCGCCCTTCTCGTCGAAGAGCGCCGCCTTGATTCCGGTGGTTCCGAGATCGAGTCCGAGACATGCCATGGCGTGCCGTCCTTTTCCGGCTCAGTCGAAGAGCGCGTTGATCGCTTCGACGGTCCTGTCGGCAAGCATGTACCCGCCGTCGGAACCGACCTGGCCGTTGATGATGAGTCCGCCGTAGCCGCCGAAGCGCTCGGCCTCGGGGCTGGGCAGATATCCGGCATGAAGGTCGGCGCCGTTGGAAAGCTGGACCAGGAAGGTCTGGTGCGCATGGCTGCGGGCCTTGATGTTCTGTCCGTAATAGAGATAGAGCTCGAACGGGTTGTTGGCAAAGGCAAGGTTTCCGAGCCGGACCACGTTCATGTCGAAGTGGAGGTCGGGCTGCTTGTCCTGATTGTCCCAGCGTTCGAGCACGGCCTGCTCGTTCTTGATGAGGACGAAGTGGTGGAGCTTGCTGTCGTACGGACCGGGGCGTCCCGGAATCTTCTCATTTTTGTGCGTTTCGACGCAGAAGGCCTTGAACGCCTTGTCCTCGGGCATGATGTCCGTGAGGCGCTTGAGCTCGGCCTGGGCGCGGAGATAATCCGGGTAGCTTGCGCGGCGGCGCGGCAGGGCGACGGCGATATTTTTGCTCTTGAGCACGGGGGAATACTCGATCTTTCCGGGCTGAGCGGCCTTGACGGCATTCACAAGGCGGTTTGCCAGGAACGCGACTCCGTCCTCATGCCAGCAGTCGGGCTCGGTCTCGTAATGGCGGACCAGGTCGCGCGGGGACTGGCATCCGGCGGGCGCGATTTCATAAATCGTGTGGAAGTCTTTGCCGTATTCCTTCCTGAGCTGTTCGCGGGTCGCTCCGGCAAAGTCGGAGGAAACCTTGTACATGGACTCCATGACCTGCGAAGGACAGGCAGCGTTCAGGATCACGCCGGTGCGTTTTCCCTTTTCGTCGAACGTGAAGAGCATTTCGACTCCGGAATCCTCTCCGGCTTCCATGCCGATGAAGTCGCGGCGCGTGGTGTCGCCGTACATTTCGGCCTTGCCGGTGGAATAGACGGCGCGGCGGCAGTGTCCGATCCGGGCGATTCCGAAGGCGCTTGCGACTCCGCCCGCCTTGCGGCTGTGCCACGCGTTCACGATGTTTTTCGCGATCAGGGGAATGGCGAACGCGGCATATTCTTCCGCGGTGAGGGTGCCTTCGTTGGTGGTCTTCCATGCGACCGTGAACTTGCGTTTCGTGATGTCGAGCGAGGGCGCCGCATGCGTGTGGATGGCGTTCAGGAAGATGTACTTCGGGTCGATTTCCGGCTCGAGCTTCTTCACTTCGGCGCGGATGAGGTCATGGACGATCTTCGGGCAGCCGACGTTGTCCATGGATCCCGTAATGAAATACTCCTTTCCGGAGCTGATCGCGCAGACGACGTTTTTCAGGCGGGAATGGATTCCCGTTGCATTTCTGGCGTAATACTGGCCGCTCAGGGCGACCGTTTTCTTCATGTCCGGAGTGATGTCGACCTCGCTCCATCCGATCATCAGCTTGCTCATATCCAAATCCTTTCCGCCTGTTTTTCAGGCTTGTTTTCGAATCAGTCTCAAAGTGTAAAGGACCACGGGGACCAGAAGCAGGAATCCGAGCGCGGCCACGAAATAGACGCTCCGGACTCCGTAATGGTAGATGACGGTTCCGCCGAGCGGCGCGGCAAGCACAAGCCCGACCGTGCGGAACGTCGCGCTCCAG
>CAZHPP010000543.1:0-2857 GCA_964534535.1 uncultured Victivallales bacterium
AGCATGGCGAACCAGAACGGCTTGTAGAAAGGAACGCCGGTTCCGGTTGCCGTCCAGGCCGTGCCAATAATGATGTAATCCTCATAGTCGGCAGAATACTCTGCCTGGGCCAGTCCGATCTGCTTGAGATTGTTGCGGCAGGAGGAATCCTTCGCCTTGTCGCGCGCCTTGTTCAGCGCAGGCAGCAGCATCCCCGCCAGAATCGCGATGATCGCAATGACGACCAGGAGCTCGATTAATGTAAAATTTCGCCTTGCTTTCCACTCAAAAACGTTTGATTTCATGATGGTCTCCTTCCTTTTTGTTTTGTGTCCCGATTGACCAATCGGATTCCCATGTTGTTTTCCGAGTGCATTGAAACGATCCGGACCTTTCACTTCAGACTGTGAGAAATCATTTTTTCCATTTGTCTCCTTCTCATAACGGGATTTCAGGAATCTGTTCCTGCGAATCAATTCCGGGGATTCGCCAGCGCATCAGGGCGGCCGCCAGCGGCTTCCGCGCCTCCGCGCCCCGGTTGAAATAGTTGTTCCGATAGTATTGACGATAAGGGAAATTGTAGAAACCATCCCTGAAAAACTGATAGCAGGAACAGGCTTTTTCCCAGATCCCGACATCCTCCGGCTCCACGGAAACGTAAAGATCAGGCGTATAATTTGCCCTGTCCTCCCAGTTGTCGCCGAAGAACAGAGGAACCTTTCCCGACAGCCCGGTCCTGTCCATCGCCTTGACGGTCAGACAGTGGGCCGCCGCGTGATCAGTATGCACGCTGTCCCGCCAATGGGTGATGACCGCATCCGGATGAAGCCCGTCCAGAAGTCCCGCCAGTTCATCGCGCATTTCATTGGAAACTGCCAGACTTCCGCTTGAATATGGGAACAGTCGGCATTCGGCGCCAAGAACGGATGCGGCCTCGCGGGCTTCGCGGTCCTTCTGAATCCTGTATTCCGGACGGGAAAGCGTCGGATGTCCGCCGTCGCCCGTGGTCAGTCCGACCAGCACGACGCGGTGGCCGTGCCGGATGTATTTGCGCAGCAGAGCGCCCGACATGACCTCGGAATCTCCGGAATGTCCTCCGACAGCAACGATCGTGCTCATTTTTTTCAGGTTCCCCTTAAATTGCTTTTGTATAGACGGTTTTGCTGCGGTAGACCGTGAATCCGTTCTTGCCATAGAAATGGGTGTTCTGTTCGGAACATGAAACGAACTGGGCATAGAGATATCCGCGTTCGGCCATCACCTCCAGCAGTTTCGCCACCATGACCTGACCGAGTCCTTTCCGGCGCATGGCGGAGGTTACGCCGAACGGCCCGACACGATCCGCTTCTCCGTAATAATTATACTGGCAGAAGCCCAGCACTTCCGCCGCACTCCGGATGATGATGACTTCACGGAGTTCGCCCGCGGCAAGCTTGTCCGCGATGTTCTTCATGCGGACGCGGAGATCTCCGCCTTCCAGGAAACGGCGGAGCGCGGGCAGGTCGGAATATTCGCATACCTTGGGAGCAATGCCTTCCGCCGCAAGGGCGTTCCGTTTCTCTTCGGTTTCCTGGGAAGCATGGAATCCGAAGAGACGGCATTCCATCGAATAATTCGTGCTGCCCGGAACGTATCCGTTCTTTTTCAGGACACGGGCGATCAGGGGATAAAGCTGTTCGGAAACCGCATCGGGGAAGAGAGTCGGTCCCAGCGAAGTGCTGCGGATCAGGCTTTTGCCTTTCGACTTGAAATATTTCTCCGCTTCCGTCAGCAGAAGAGTTCCGGTTTCTTCATCCTCAGCCAGAGGCGGCATCAGATATCCGATGTCTTTTGCCGATGTCACCTGATCCGCCCACGGCGAGATGTTCCGCGTGAACACCTGCGCGACGACCGCGCCTTTCATTGCGCCGTTCTCTTCTGCAATGAAGACTCCGGCCGGATCGAAATTCGGCGTGAAGATCAGGTGCTCCAGGAAGAATTCCTCCGTCACGCGGTCGGCATACAGCACCCGGTTGTACAGCGCGTGCAGCGCTTTCCAGTCGTTTTCACAATAATTTCTGATGTTCATGCTCAAGCTCCTTTTCCCTTGCGTTTCATGCGGGCACCGCGGCAGCGCGTCACGGTCATCCGGAGCTGGGTCCGGGTGAACGCGTCCTTGACGACCAGTCCGGGAGTCGGATTTTCAAAGGTTGCGGGCATATAATAGCTTTCGAGGTCGCGGACGACGGCTTCCACGCGGTTCCATTCGGCATCGCCGGCATCTCCGGAGCGGAGCGCTTCGTAATATTCGACGAGGGCAAGCATCAGCGCCCATGAGTCGCGTCCGTAACGGACCGTGCGCAGGTCCTCGCCTAGCCGATACTCGAAAGTGTCATAATAACGGATTCTGTCGAGTTCGACAGGAGTCAGAACCGCCGGAATGTCTGCAATAGCGGGAAGCGTTCCGGGATTCCGCGCCTTTTCCTTGTCGAGCATGTTCCCGATGATTTCCAGCGCCCCGTTCCAGTCGGAAAGATCGCTCCGCAGTTCCCGGATCAGCGCTGCCGGAGTGTCAAAGTGCGCCACGGAAAGCGGTTTCCCGGGAATCTGGCCTTCCCATTCGAAAAGACGTGCGGTAAGCGTTTCTTTTCCCCAGTTGCGGAACGACGAAACATACGCCGAGGCCTGTTCCAGTTTTTCATAGGCCCGGCGCATTTCCGAACCGTAAACGCCATACTTCCGGTGGAAATATTCATCCAGGAAAGCGGCATCAGGGGTATTCACGTTCCAGGCATACTGCGTATGCTGAAGCTGAGTCAGCGCGCGCACGCCCCAGCCGACCGGGAAGTTGTGCATGTAGGTCGCTCCGGTGCATCCCGCATCATGATAATAACGCATT
>CAZHPP010000544.1:0-2850 GCA_964534535.1 uncultured Victivallales bacterium
CACCGGAACATGAACGCCGGATTAAAGTTTGTTCATCTTCCCCGGAACGGGATCAGTGGAGTTCGCCGTACTTGCGGATGTAGACCTTCTTCATGAGCTGCGCCAGCATCATGTAAAGGATCACGGTCGCGAAGAGCCATGGGAAATACATCGCGGGAAGCGGCGTGAGCCCGAGAAATCCTGCCGCGGGCGTGAACGGGATCGCCGTCAGCAGACCGATCCCGGCGAAGGTCAGCACGAAGACGGGGAAGGAGGCCCGGCTCTGGACAAAGGGGATTTTCGCGGTGCGGATCACATGAATGACCAGCATCTGGGTCCACATCGATTCGACGAACCATCCGGTCTGGAACAGCGCCGCGAAATGATCTTTTCCGGCTCCATCCAGCGCGGCGTAGCTCCCGCCCAGCACGGCGGGGCAGATCACAAAGAACATCAGCAGATAGGTGGTAATGTCGAAGACCGAACTCGTCGGGCCGATGTAGATCATGAAGCCGCCGATGCTGGAGGCGTCCCATTTGCGCGGCTTCTTCAGGTATTCGGAATCCACGTTGTCCCAGGGAATCGCCGCGCAGGAGATGTCGTAGATCAGGTTGAGCAGCAGGATCTGCACGCTGATCATGGGCAGGAACGGCAGGAACGCGCTGGCGATCAGCACCGAAAACATGTTGCCGAAATTGGAGCTTGCGGTCATCTTGATGTACTTGATCATGTTTGCATAGACCTTGCGGCCTTCGACGATTCCGTCCTCCAGCACCATCAGGTCCTTCTCGAGGAGGATGATGTCGGCGGATTCCTTGGCGATGTCCACGGCGGTGTCGACGGAAATGCCCACGTCGGCGGTCTTCATGGCCGCGGCGTCGTTGATGCCGTCCCCCATGAATCCGACCACATGCCCGCTGTTCCGCAGGGTCTGGACGATGCGGTTTTTCTGGTCGGGGGAAAGTTTGGCGAAGACGTTGGCGGATTCCGCCGCCTTCGCGAGCGCGGAATCGTCCATTGCCTCGATGTCGGAGCCCAGCAGCAGGTTGTCAATCCGGAGCCCCACCTGCCGGCAGATGCAGCGGGTGACTTTTTCGTTGTCCCCCGTGAGGACCTTGGTGGAGACTCCGTGCTCGGAAAGGGAGGCGATCGCCCTCCGGACGGTGATCTTGGGTGGATCGAGGAAGGCGAGATATCCGATCAGGGTCATGCCGGACTCGTCCGCCACGGAGAACGCCCCGACCGGCGAAGGCCCGTTCTTCTGCGCGACGGCGATCACCCGCATGCCGTCGCTGTTGAAGCGGCTGACGGTGTCCAGAATTTCGGCGCGCAGGGAGTCCGTGATCGGTTCCAGTCGGCCCTGATATTCCGCGCAGACGCACACGGAGAGGATTTCCTCGACCGCGCCCTTGGTGATCATCTGGGTCTTGCCGAGACGGTCCCGGACCACCACGCTCATCCTGCGGCGGTTGAAGTCGAAGGGGATTTCATCGACTTTTTCGCAGGAGGCGGTCAGCTGCGAGACTTTTTCCTCCCCGAGCTCCTCCCGCGTGCGCCGGATCACGGCAATGTCCATCAGATTGCGGAGCCCCGTCTGGAACTGGCTGTTGAGGAACGCGTGCCGCAGGACGCGCGGATCTTCCCTGCCGTGGACGTCCATATGGAGCATCAGCGCCACTTCGTCCTGCGTGAGGGTTCCGGTCTTGTCGGTGCAGAGCACGTCCATGGCTCCGAAGTTCTGCATGGAATTGATGTTCTTTACGATGGTCTTTTTCCCGGACATTGTGACGGCGCCTTTTGCCAGACAGGTCGTGACGATCATCGGGAGCATCTCCGGAGTCAGGCCGACCGCCACGGAAAGCGCAAAAAGAAACGCGGAGACCCAGTCGCCCTTGGTCAGGCCGTTCACCACGAGCACGAACGGCACCATTACCAGCATGAAGCGGATCAGGACCCACGAAACCGCGTTGACCCCTTTTTCGAAACTGCCTGCGGCAGGCGGGGCGGCCAGCTTCTTCGTGATGCCGCCCAGAAGAGTCTGGTCGCCTACGGCCAGGACGACCGCCTGCGCCGACCCGGAAATCACGTTGCTCCCCATCAGGGAGAGATTGTGTGAATCCTGGACGGAAGCCGCATCCGGGCAGGGGGCCGCAATCTTTTCCATCGGCTCGCTTTCTCCGGTCAGGGCGGCCTGGCTGACGAAGAGGTCCTTGGCCCGGAGGATGCGCACGTCGGCGGGGAGCATGTCTCCCGCGGTCAGGTCGATGATGTCGCCGACCGCGACCCCGTCGAGCGGAATTTCCTGCCTGTCGGTTCCCTGCCGTTCCACAGAGGCGGTCGTCCGCACCATGGCCTGAAGCTGTTCTGCGGCTTTCCCGGAGCGCTTTTCCTGAAAGAACTTGATCAGACCGCTGAGGATGACCATGGCAAGAATGATCGCCGGCGCGGAAATGCTCTTGTCCGCCTCGTCCGCCAGGCGGTAGTCCATCACGAAGGAGACCGCCGCCAGGACGATCAGGATCGCCGTGAACGGGCTTGCAAAGGCGTCGAACGCCAGCTTCAGCCAGCCGCGCTTCTTCTGGCGGGTGATGATGTTGCGCCCGTACTTCTCAAGGGATTCTTCCAGCTGCTCCGGCGTCAGCCCGGCCGGGGAACCGTATTTTTTCAATACGTCTTCCGCGCTGCCGTGCGCCGCTTCGAGCAGACGGGCGTTGATCTCATGGCGGACGGGCGGACGGAGTTTCGATGCCGTCTTCCCGAAATTTTCTGCATCTGTTTTCATGGGAACTGATCCTTTCATCCGGCAATGAAAGAAAAGTGTCCGGGCATGAAACCCGCAAGGCGGGCTGTGTCTGCTGCGCTATGCCGCCT
>CAZHPP010000545.1:0-2843 GCA_964534535.1 uncultured Victivallales bacterium
ATCGCAGACGTAAAAAAAAGTCGATTTTCACCAATTTGTGCATTGCCTGCGGCTTTCCGCCAATGTTCTTCCGTCTCGGTCAAACAAGTGAAGCTAGTGTATGGAAGGTTAATGTTTCCGAATTCTCTGCACAGTCTGTCGAGAGTCTGATCCCCAAGGTTTGTTTTGTTGCTGGTCAGAATTACCACCAGGTTCAGCCCTTTAGTATCGAATAATTTTGTAATGAGGCCGATATAGGTTGCTGTTTTCCCGCTTTGAACACGGCCGACGATCAGACCGCTGGATGCCCACCGGTTAATATTATCAGTCACAGTGGTGTTTCTTGCAATTTCCTCTATAGAGTTTTTCAGAACCGCTGTGTCTTGATCTCCGAATTTAGCTCGCTGTATCTCCAGATATCTATCGAAATAATTTGTTTGCTGCTGCGCTTGATTGTCTGCGTTTGTGGGCTCAAACGTTCCAGCATCAAGCCTGGGATCTTGCAATGCCTCCAAGACCGCATCCTGTCCTTCATCAAGGGTAACATCCATGTAATTCGCAAAATTTGTAAAACCCTGATAATTATTCCGTGCCCTTTTTTTCAGTTCTGTCCATGCTGGAGCACATATACCCATTAACTTAAGCAAATTCATTAACTTAAGCAATTTCTGAACCAATTCTTCATCTGGCATTTACATTACTCCCTAATTTTTTAGCTTCATGGAAGCATTGCTGGCGTTCATCGCGTTATGATTGTTCAACGATCTTGAGCCAATTTCAAAAGTATTGGCTTTTTTCGTGTTGATTATTCTTTCCAAAATTTGGGAAAAGCAGTTTTAACACATCCCACTAAGGATTTTTCTTGGCAAAATCGCAAAAAATTCTTTTCTATCCTCCATTCTTCCTATTGCAATGGGGCTCAGGAAAAAGTTAAATTCAAAGTTCTAAATGCTTGTACTAAACCATAGGATGTTTCAATATACCTTGAAACAACAAAAATGCAAGTCAGAGTGAAATGAAATCATCATGCCATCCGGATATACAGTGGGTGTCCTGCTTTTTCGAAGGGATGGCAATACAGCAGTTCTCCTTCCACAGGCATCTTCTCCGTGCCGATGTTGCGGAGAAGACGACATCTCTTTTCCCTTGCTCCGCCGCCAACGATGATCCTGGCCGGAAAATTGATCAGGAGTTCTTCCGGAATGTCGGAAACATCGTCCGCCACAGCAATCAGATGAATTCCCGCGCACCGCCCCTTCCGCAGCAGCTGAAGAATGCTTTGTTTTACTTTCTCACCTGACATGACGGAATCCAGACCGCCGACCGTCACAATGATGCACGGCATCGGATTTGCTTCATTCATCCGGTTGTACTCCAGAATATTTCTGCATTTCAGATCCGCAAGTTTGCTGCAGCGTTTTTCCCTCTCCGACTCCAGCTCAGAAAAGAATTCAGCAGAAACCTCTTTTCCCGCACCCGCCGAAGTCATGCCGACAAAATACAGTTCAGGCATTTTCCCGCGGAACTTCAATGCAAGGCCTTCAAAGATGTGATTCAGCAGCGCGTCCTTGCCGGTTCCGGATTTTCCGGCAATCAGAAGATGAGGCATGCGCGTCAGATCTCTGATTGCGGCCTTCCCGTTTCCATCGGTTCCGAGCATCAGCGGAAGCACCGCTTTTGTCTCCAGCCATTCCTTCGATTCAAAAAGTTTCTGTGCCGTTCCAGCCATTTTAAGCCTTTTTTCAAGATTCATTATTTTATCCTATTCTCCGATACAGTCTGCGATGCATATTGTGCATCCCGCCTTTCTCTCCGGAAAGACCGTCCATCACGGCGTATCCGTTCCACACATCCGTATGTTCCGCGACAAGCAGGAATTCCGGTTCGACGCCGCTGCGCTCGACAATGGCACTCAGGAATCCATCCCTGCCGAACTTGTTGTAATTGCCGCCGAATCCATGGTCCTGCAGAACAACGGCCCACGGCGCTGGTGCGTTCCCATTCCCGAAAACAGCGTCATACGTTGCAATCCCATCGCCGGCAAGGAAGAGAACGGAAAAACGTTCCGCTCCGTGCTCGTCGTTGAGTTCGGGATTGCGTTCAAAGACAACCATCCGGCAATACGGCTGGACTGTGTGAAACGGATTTCTCATCGCCTGGGCAATCTCTTCCCTGCTGAGATGCGGCGTCCAGCGTTTCGGTGTCAGATCAGCTTCAGAATAATCTGCGGATCCGGCGATATGGTATCCGGCGAAACCGGAATCCCTGAGTTGTTTTTCGAGTTCATCTTCGGAAAGCAGATAGTCAACGTAGAAAAACACATGCGCCGAATGCGTCCCGGCAAACAGATGCACTGGCTGTCCGTCGTTGCCCGACCCCGGATAATAGACGACGTGCGAAGCGAACACGTCTCTGATTCCGGGCTTTTCGCCCTCGTGATAGTTCTTGAGCCATGCGGGTACTGCTTCTTGATGCTGTGCGAGGAATGTTCTCATATTGCTGTCTCCTGTTTGAGGTTCTGTTTACAAGAATATATACGGTTGGAAAATCTATTTTTTGCTCCGGTCGGCATAATTCAGGATGAATTCCGTCTGTTCTTCCGTTTCGGGACACGGTAGGCCGAGGCGCCCCTTTTCGCTGACGGCAAAACATTCCTGCAGCCGCCGGAATGCATCAATTCCGCCGAGACCGAAACGATCCGCAAGATAACACCACGCGACGGTTCCGGTTGCGTTTTCCGGCCTTGATGACGGCCGTCACGATCGCGACCTGTTCCATGCTGTGAGCGAGCCTCTTGAACTCTTCGCTCTGATCCCCGGAGGCGCCATCATTGAGCATGTTTCCGATTCCGAGTCCTGCCAGAA
>CAZHPP010000546.1:0-2841 GCA_964534535.1 uncultured Victivallales bacterium
TGTCATTTCCTGTCCTTTGTCCATAATATAATACCAGAGGTACTAAATATCAAGCCCAGAACAGCTTATTTTCCTGTAAATTTATAAAAATGAGTGTAAAAATATTCATGTCCCGGAATATGCTGGTATCATTTTATGGCTTCAGAGTGGCTTTGCCGCGGCAGGCGTTCCCCTCAGGTGAGTTCCGCGCCGGAATCCGCGCTGCCGGAATTTCCGTAAAGCTCCCGGTTCCGCGTCCAGTTGTACTCGAAGAGATGCACGTTGAAATCCTTGTCCTTGCGGACGAACACGTTGGTGGAGGCGGAAAGCTCATTCTTGATTCCGTCCTGGTCGGGCGAGGCGATCGCGAGCTGGATTCCGAGCTCCTCGGCGAACGCGAGAAGCTGGTCGCGGCGCGCGCTGTCGATCCCGTAGAACGCTTCGTCGAACAGCACGGTGTTGATCCGGATCCGGGAGCCGGTGCCTTCGAGCTTGTCGAAGAGCAGGTGCGCGATCATCATCACGAGCAGATAGTTGGGAACGGCCTGCTCGCCGCCCGAACCGATGCTTTTCGCACGCGTGTCCATCACGCGGCCATCGAGGGAGGCCGTGTGGAGCACCATGTCGTACCGGTAATAGTTGCGGTAGTCGAGCACGGGGGGAATCTCGTTCGCGGGAGTGTCCAGGATCTCCTGCGTGTGGTGTTCGAAGATTTCCTGCAGGTCGTCGCCGGAATCGGGAGTGCGGTCGGAAAAGCTCTTGAGGACTTTGACGAGCGGGGCGTATTCCGGCTGGGGCTCGATCCGCAGACTGTAGCTGTTCTGTCCGAAGAAATGGTTCTTGAGGAGTCCGTTGATTTTCCGGCACATGTCTTCGAGCGAGAAGATTCTGGCGCGCAGGGAGGAGCGGAACTTTTCCAGCAGGATCTGCTCGAAGTCGCGGCGGGTCTCCTCGCCGAGGATGCGGCTCTGCTGGGCGAGTTCGGACTTGAGTTTTTCCAGAATCGATTCCAGCGTGGAATGGGCGCGGCTGTAAAGTTCGTTGGCTGCGTCGTCGTAGGTGAAGCTGTAGTCGACTCCTTCGGCGGCCAGGATGAGCTCCTTCAGGCGGCCTGCGTTTTCGGAAATTCCGGCGCGGAGGACGGCGGAGGATTCGGCGCATTTCTTGGCCGAGTCGATCTTTTCCTCCGAAAGGCTTTTGAGGAGCGATTCTGGCGTCTTCCCGGCATTCTTGAGCGCTTCGCCGAAGAGCCGGTTCGTTTCCTCCAGAAGCGCGGAGATTCCCTTCTGCTTTTCGAGATGGTCCTCGAGGCGCGTCTTCTGGCGTACGAGCGCCTCGGACGCGGTGTTCCGCTTTTCGTTTTCGGCGTTCAGCAGTTCGGTCTGGCGGCGGATTTCGGTTTCGAGGGTGAGCAGGTTCTTGGCCAGAATCTGTTCGCGGAGCCGGGAAAGGGTCTTTTCGAGCTCGTCCGCGGCGGCCTGGCAGGAGTCGATGTCGGCGGAATCGCGGCGGAGGTTCTCGGAATTGGTCATCAGGGCGCGCTCGATCCGTTCGAGCTCGGCGGAATCGCCCTCGAGCGCGGAAAAGAGCATCTGGAACCGTTCGTCGAAACGCTGGAGCGCCTTGCTTTTCTTGTCCAGCGCGGCGAGGGCGTTTTCGGATTCCTTCAGGGCGGCGGCCGTGCCGTCGAGGATTTCCTTCGAGTCGGCGATCCGGCGCTTCTGTTCGGCGCGGCGCTCCTCCTCGCCGATCAGGCGGGCCGGTTCGCCGCAGAGCGTGCGGAACGAGCCGCGCCAGATCACGAACCGCGGAGGATTGGCCGGATCGAACTTCGGCACGTCGAGTCCGTCCATTTCCCGCGCAAGGACCTCCAGATATTCGGAGTCGCGCGAGGAGTCGAAGAAGAGCGAAAGAAATTCGCGGATTTCACGCGAGGCCGGTCTCGCCGTTTCGGAATCCTTTGCGGCGAAGCGCATGCCGGGATAGTCGGAAAGCAGCAGGTCCCGGATTTTCTGCTCCTGCGCGGAATCTCCGGCGAGCGTGCCGAGGATGGTTTCGCCGATCAGTTCCTCCAGGGCGCCGCGCATTCCGTCGGAGACGGCGCTGTTCCAGTGGAGCTTCAGGTAGAGCGGAGAGGCGTCGAGGAGATTGCGTTCGAGGTCGCCGAGCAGTTCGCGGTAGTGGGGAAGCGAATCGGGGCATGCTTCGGGGCTGGCCTGAAGCGCGGCGAGTTCGGCGGCGGCGGAATCCTTTGCCTTTTTCGCGTTTTCGAGGCTCGTCCGGGCAAATTCGAGATTGGCCTTGATGCGCTCGGACTGTCCGGCGAAAACGCCGCGGAGGTTCTTGAGCGGGGCGGGATCGAACGACTTTTCGGGATGCGGCGCGGCCAGTGCCGCCTGAATCGAACCGAGCGCCGGACCGAGCGGAAGTTCGGGCCAGGCGGAAAGGTTTTCGGCGAGCTTCCCGGCCAGCGAGGCCAGACCGTCGCGGAAGCCGGAAAGACGCTTCGCCTGCTGTTCGGAAAGGGTCTGCTCCAGGGCCTTCAGGGATTCGGAATGCCGGCGGAGGGAGGTGATTTTCTCGAGTTTCTGCTTCTGTTCGGCGGAGCGGGCCTTTTCGGTTTCGACGAGGCTGGTTTCGTCGCGGGCGCGGAGATCGGCCACGGCGCGTTCGGCCGCGGCGACGGATTCGTCGCATCTGGCCTTTTCCGCCTGAAGGCGTTCGCATTCGGTCTTCATGGCGAGCGCGCGGTCGCCGGATTCGGCAAACTGGCGTTCGAGGGAGCGTTTGGCAAAGTATTTTTCGCCGCAGTCGAGCAGGGCGATCTTCCGGCGTGAGACCCCGACCGCCCCGCGCAGCGCT
>CAZHPP010000547.1:0-2820 GCA_964534535.1 uncultured Victivallales bacterium
TGATCCTCCGATTTTCTCTCTTAATATAGCACTTTCTTAAATGGGAGCAATATAAAAACTTATTTAGTCAGTGAATCAGATTCTCATATTTTCTTTAAGAGTTATGCATTGTGACAGGAAAATGCCCAATTACACGATTGCCACAAAATGCCATAATAAATTGACAGTTTTGAGTGTGATGGAGTAGCGATCATCGCCATTCTTGCCGGCATGCTCCTGCCCGCGCTGAACAGCGCAAGACGGATGGCCAGGGATTCCTCCTGCAAAAGCAACCAGAAGCAGGTTGGGCTGATGCTGCTTTCCTACGCGGGGAATTACAACGGCTGGGTTCTTCAGTACAATTCATCGGATTGTGCCTTGGCATTCGTCGCGACGCAGGAAGGAAGAAATTTCAGATGGAATGTTCCCTCGACGCTTGGACTTTATCACTGTCCGGAGCTTCCTGTTTCGGCCGGAGAAGTCAAGTCGTATGCCTATATCGGTGGCCTGATTTATGGAACCGTTCTGTTTACAACGCAGACGGTTTACTCCGTCAAGGTGCAGGGATATAATTCCAAATATGGCGTCTATCTGCAGAATCTCTACCGGTACGCGCCGGACATTTCCCCCTCCATGCGTCCTTATCTGGCCGATTCCTCCGTCGGCTTTTCCACAGTATTCGGAAAGATCGCATCCAGTGAGTATTTTTATACATACAATCAGGGAACGGGCGGGTACGGATATCTTTACCTCCAGCACAGGAACCGGGCGAACGTCTGGTTTGCCGACGGTCATGTCGGAAGCGTCATTTCCAATGAGCTGAAGCCGAAATACAACATAAAAACGGTCCGTCTCGAGGACGGGACCCAGGTCAACTTCTGAAGAAAGGAATTCTTTCGCATGAAAATCCGAACCGCTGAAATCGTCTGTCTGTTCCTGGCGCTGACCGCCGGTCTTTCCGCCGCGGACCCTGCAAAGGTCGCCGAGGTCATGGCCGGAAAACGTACGGAGGCAAACGTCTCCTGGTGGGGATTCCATCCCGACGACTCCACGGAATTCATTCAGGCCGCCCTGAATTCCGGAGTGAAGAAACTCACGCTCGACTTTACCGGAGCGGACTGGGTCGCTTCCAAAACGCTGAAGTTGCCTTCCAATCTTGAATTCGTGATTGCCGACAAGGTGGTGCTCAAGGCCAAAAAAGGATGTTTCAAGGGGCTGGGCGATTCCCTCCTCAGGGCATGGGGAGGACATGATCTGGTGATCCGCGGCTGCGGGTCGGCGTGCCTGAAGATGAACCGGGCTGATTATTGCGACCCGAAACAGTACCGGCTCGGAGAATGGCGCCACTGCATCTGGCTTGACGGCGCCACAGATGTGACGGTCCGCGATCTCAGAATCAGCGGCGCCGGAGGCGACGCCATCTATATCGGAGCCGGGAAGCAGGGATACTGCAGAAACGTGCTGGTCGAAAATGTCTCCGCGGACGACAGCAACCGTCTGGGCATGGGGATCATTTCGGCGGAAGGCCTGACGATCCGCAAGTGCCGGTTTGTCACCGCGTGCGGGACTTCTCCGTGCGGCGGAATCGACTTTGAACCGGACCGCAGATCGGAGCGGATCGTCAACTGTCTCGTGGAGGACTGCGTTTTTGAATCGAATAAAGGGGCTGCGGTCAGCGTTTCCCCGAACCACCTTGATTCCGAGTCGGTTCCTGTCTCTGTCGTCATCCGCAGATGCCGTTCGGAAAAAAATGGACTGGGGCTTTTTCTGTATCCGACGCGCGGAAAGAAAACCGGTCCTGTCAAAGGGAAGGTCCTGTTTGAAAACTGCGCGTTTTCGGATGCCGCATTCCTGTTTCAGGATACTGTTGCAGAATCGGTGCGCTTTGATTTTCAGAACTGTGTGTTTTCCGCACCGTCTGATCCGGTCTTCCAGATCATCTGCAAATTTGCAAAGGGGCGGAAAATCGGCGGCCTTCATTTTTCCGGCTGCCGCATCGACGGCGACCTGAAGGGCCGCGCTCCCCTGAGTCTGGAATATCATGGCGAAGGCGACGTTTCCG
Source organism: uncultured Victivallales bacterium (assembly GCA_964534535.1). Lineage (GTDB taxonomy): Bacteria > Verrucomicrobiota > Lentisphaeria > Victivallales > UBA1829 > CAZHPP01. Next base: position 2,042 of record CAZHPP010000547.1, read on the forward strand.
ATGAAATCGACGGGAAGCTCGCCTTCACATCGGACGGCAAGACTGCCATGTTCGATTTTCCGGCTTTTCTTGCCGGGCGCAAGGCGTATTTCCGTGAAATCAATTCCAGGAAGAGCGCCGCGCCGGTCAATCTGGATACGCTGGGCCGTTTTCCGGATTCCCGCCGGCTGGACGCATCGGGAGCATCTGCCCCGTTCCTGCGCGGTTCTTTCCGGTTCGTCCAGTTCGCGGAAAAGGGCAGAGACATTGTATTTTTCTGCCGCTGTCTGACCGGGGGATACCGGGATCCGGTCGAAGTGCAGCTGATGTCGCCTTCCGGGAAAAAAGTCCTGTCGGCAAAGATTCCCGAGGGCGGAAAGACAATCCCCGTTTCGTTCCGGGCCGGAGAAACGGGATATTATTCGCTGGAAGGGAACACCGTCCAGCGGATTGACGTCTTTACGAACACTCCGGGCGGAGCATACCTGCTGAAGGACGGGATGCAGGTGCTGCTACCCACCGCAGGGAAACTTTACTGTGAAGTGCCGGAGGGCGGTTCCGAATTCTGTCTCGGAATCTCTGCCGACGTCAAGGCTTCCGCTGCGCTGATCGATCCCTCCGGCAAATGCGTCATGAAAAACGATTCCATCAACTCGATGACCCTGTTCAAGGCAAAGCGGGCCGACAGTTCCCGCTCGGAAATCTGGGCGGTCGAAGTGAAAAACGCCGTCTGGCAGATGACGGTGCGGATGTACGAACCGCTGCTTCCGCTTCTCAGCCCGAACCCGGATACGCTTCCT
>CAZHPP010000548.1:0-2816 GCA_964534535.1 uncultured Victivallales bacterium
GCCATCTCATCAATGCGGATACGATCGCCATGATGAAGGACGGCGTCTACATCATCAACACGAGCCGCGGCAAGCTGATCGACACGGCCGCGCTGATCACGGGACTCAAGGAAAAGAAGATCGGCGGCGCCGCGCTGGACGTCTACGAAGAGGAAACGGACTATTTCTTTGAAGACCGTTCCGATTCCGCAATCGAGGACGACACGCTCGCGCGTCTGCTCACGTTCCCGAACGTGCTGATCACCTCGCACCAGGCATTCTTCACAAAAGAGGCCATGACGAACATCGCGAACACCACGCTCGGAAACATCCGCAGCTTCTTCGCCGAAGGCAAACTTATCAATGGAGTCGTCCAGTGAAAAAAAGCGATCTCGAAAAGTACCTTCCGGAAGAATTTCCAGATTTCAACAGATGGGAAGCGGGGATTCCGAAATACCGGACCCCGCTGATAAAGCGGCTCGATTCTCTGGAAATCGGGAAAAATCCCGGACGCTGGAACCGCGCGGCGCTTTATGAAATCGTCCTATGGGAGCTGAACCGCTTTCCGGAAATCGACGATTCCCTGCTCCGTGATCTTGAAAAGGCGGTGGAAATTCCTCCGGGAGAACACCGGCAGGGGAAGGACCTCCTGCTCCGTCTGCTCGGATGCCGCTGCGTGGGGCTGACCATGGCGACCGCGATTCTGCGGTTCCTCAATCCGGAAACCTTCCAGGTTCTGAATGCGCGCAACGGATTCCTTGTGCTCGGGACGGCGGACCTGCCTTCGGAGCCGGAAGAGCTGGCGGAACTCTATTTCCGCTATCTGGACGAGCTCCGCAAGCTGACGGGAAAAGGCTTCGATTTCCGGATCGCCGACCGGATGCTTTACCAGATCGACAAGCGTTCCGGACGGAAGCTCTGACCCGGACGGGAATCTTTTTCCCAGTGGAAAACTCCGCCGTTTCATGGTATATTACAGGAAATCCCATAAAGAAAGCCTGTGCACACCATGATTCTCGCGGACAAGTTCCACTACACCGACAAATTCCTCAGACAATGCCGGGAACAGCTCGAATTCGCCTTTGAAAACGTTCCCCTCTACCGCAAATGGAAAGTGCACGACCCCGGCCCCGGCCATTCCCTCGACGAACGCTACGACGCCCTGCCCGTGCTCGACAAGGCCGCCATGCGCTCCGCATTCCCCGCAGGACTCGTCCCCGTCTCGCAGGACCTGCAGGCCGGGCTCGACTCCGACAGGATCGAATACACCTTCACCAGCGGCACCACGCAGGAAAAAGTTGTGAACATCTTCGACCTGGACTGGTGGGCACGTTCCGAAAAAGCCTCCTGGAAGCTGAATTCCGCCCTGGCCGCCCTGCCCTATCCCCAGCCCACGGCAAAACTCGCAAGCTCCCTGAACGTCGGAGTGAACTGCGAGGAAGACCTTTCCATGTCCCAGCGCACCCTCGGAAATACGCTCTACCTCAACGAAAAGACCAACATGATCCAATGGCGGCCCGACCACTTTGCGCGCATGGCGAAGGAGCTGAACGAATTCCGTCCCGTCATTCTGGAAGCCAATCCGACCCTTCTCGCGCGGCTTTCGCACTGGGCAATGGACACTGGAACGGCCATCCGTTCCCCTGCCGCGATCGTGTTCACGTTCGAATTTCCCTCCGTGATTTCGCTCCGGGCGATCCGCAAGGTGTTTTCATCGCCGTTCGTGAGTTCCTACGGCAGCACCGAAACCGGATTCGTCCTCGAGGAATGCGAAGACGGACTTCTGCACCAGAACACCGAATTCTGCCGCATCGACTTCCTTCCGCTGAAGGGAAAATACAATCTTCCCGGAGTCGGCCGGATTTTCGTCACGACCTTCGACAATCCGTGGAACGTCATCGTGCGGTTCGACGTGGGCGACCTCGTCCGGCTCCGCCCCTCTTCCGAATGCGCATGCGGCAGGAACAGCGGCATGACCGCCGACCGCATCGAAGGCCGGATTTCCAATCTCACGTTCACCACCAAGGGAATCCCCGTCACGACCGCCATGATTGATGAAAAGCTCGCGGAAATCCCGGAACTCAGGGACTATCATCTGGAACAGGAAACAAAGAAGTCCTGGCGTCTTGAGGTCATGCTCGAACGCTCCTCGACAGCCGTTCTCCGGGCACTCCGCGATTCGCTTGCCTCGGTCTACGGCGCGGACGGACGGTTCCGCATCGAAGTAAAGAAAACAATCCTGCCCGGCCCGGCCGGAAAATTCCGCCGCACGCAGGCAGACTTTCAATTCAGGGAAAAGGGACTCTTTGCATGAACTGTGAAAAAGACATCTTCCTGACTGCCGGCCAGGGAGTCAGTTTTGCAGAAACCTCGCGCTTCTTCCGGAACGCCTTCGAAGCATACGGAATGGAGCATCCGCGCGTCGCCTACGTCGGGACGGCCAGCGGCGACGACGAAGATTTCTACCGGATGATGACGCGTCCGGTGCTCCGTGCGGGCGCGGCGGAAGTGCCGTTCCTGCATCTCTCCTGCGCCCGGCCCGACCGGAAAGCCGCGGAAGAGATTCTCGATTCCTGCGATTCCGTCTTCGTGAACGGAGGCGACGTCTATGAAGGCATGGAAGTCCTGCAGAAAACCGGATTCGATCTGCTTCTCCGCCGGAAATTTCAGGAAGGCGGACTCTTTTTCGGGCTTTCCGCCGGAGCCATCATGCTGGGCAGGAAATGGATCTGCTTCCAGGGCGACTGCGGCCGCACAAAGGACGAGGCGTTCGACTGTCTCGGATTCGCCCCGGCCTCCTTCGACACCCACGGCGAAGAGGACGGCTGGGACGAACT
>CAZHPP010000549.1:0-2813 GCA_964534535.1 uncultured Victivallales bacterium
ATATAGCACATCTTTTGCTAATTTCAAGCTCTATTTAGGGATAAGTTCTTAATCAGCTCATTTCGGATTCAGCAGTTTGTCAATATAGCGCTGGAGTCCGGCGGGAACGGTGCCATGTCCTGGACCGGATGCGCCGGACATCATCTGCGTCTGCACCAGTGTTTCCCTCCAGTCTTTGACGATCTCCTCGCCGAAATGCGGTTTGAATTCAGGATCTGATTCTGACTCACTACCTGCGTTTTCTTCGTCCTTATCACCATCTTCCTCCTTGCCGGAGAGAGAATCGGATGCGGCAGGATCGCCGTTATCCACATTGGCATCACAGCCGCCGGTTTCAGCGTTATTTCCATGGATGCCGTCATCAGCTTGATCGCCCAGCCCTGCCGAACGATCATCGTCGGGATAGAGGTGTTCCTGCGGTTCCTCCGGCAACTCTTTCGGCAGCAGGTCATAGATCTCCTCGGCACTCAAATTTGCCCATTCGTCCTGTGCCGGCAAAACGATCGGTTCCTGGAATCCTTCGGTTTCAAGAATGAAATGAATTTCCACATCGGAGGCATAGTTGAACCGTTTCCGGTCGCGGCTGCCGATACGGTAAAAGTGCCGCAAGGCGATATGCAGCACTTCGTGCGCCAAGACAGCCAGACGCTGCACTTCCGGAAGTGCGGCATACCATTCTTCTGAAACAAAAATTCTGCGTCCATCGGTACATGCGGTATTTACCCGGTTGTCCATTACAGGAACCAGTTCGCTCTGACAGATGATTCTCCCGAGGAACGGCTGCCTCAGCAGCAGTTTCCGGCTAACACAATCGACTGATTCAACTGCTGGTTGGAAAAGTGATTGTATGGCCGGACAAGGTGGAAATCGAAATGAAAACCGGCGGACTTCGCCCGCTGATGGAGGTACTCAAGCATGACGAATGTACAGTTTCTTGAAAATGGGAATGTCCTTTCTTACCATCCCGATTTCCCTGAAGGTTGTTGCCGGGCGCAAACGTCTCATCGAAGCGGGAGCCGCGTGGCATCCGGAAGACGATTTTATGGTTCAAGCTGTTGTCCGGGCATTCCGCTGGCGGGAGATGATCGACAACGGCGAGTTCGCCAATGCCCACGATCTCACCGTTGCAATCGGGATCGGTGAATCTTATGTCTCTCGAATGCTCCGCCTGACCTGGCTCGCGCCGGAAATCATTCACCGGACATTGGAGGGGACTTTGCCTAGCGGAATAAGCTTGACTCAACTTCACAAATTTCCACTGCTATGGGAAGATCAAAAAAGCAACTCGGAATCTGACCGTCCGCAGCCAAAGAGAATGACAACTTCTCCTCGACTTTTGCTTTGCCACGGGATTGGGGGTCGGCAAGGTGTTTCTGGGGATAATGGCAAAAATGAATTTCTATCGTGCCTGTCTTGATATCAGCTTATAGCCGAATCGGATAAGAATAGTAAAGATTGGCTGTGTCGGCAACATTCGCACATTTTTACTGGACGAGCCTTGGGCAATACCCCGCCAGGCAAAATACGAAATCGCCGCTGGAACGCGGTAAAATCCGCATTCCAGCTTGCAATCCCCGCCCGGCGGCGATATGGTAACAGAAGAATGGTTGCAGAATTTAAGGCAAACCAGTGAACAGGGATGCTATGATGAAAAAGTGCTTGGTACTGTTTGCATTTATCTTTTCCATCGTTGACTTGAGTGCGGTTGAATCGTTAAGTGAATGTCAAATGCTGTGGTCTCCTGAAAAACAGAAATCCCTGAGAAGCAACCGTCCGAACTGGGGTTATATGGGACGTGCCGGACGCCTCTCAAAACAGGCCGTGGAGGAAGGCTTCGCGGCGGAAAAACCGGAAGAGGCCATGAAATGCTTCAATCAGGCTTGGCGATTCGATCCGGGAAACCCCATGGCCTATTGGGGTGCAATGATCGTACGGGGACGCGAAGGCATCGCCCGGAAGGATTTATCCGCCGGACAGGCTTTGAACGACAGCTGTAAACTTGGCAAAATGACGGGAAAACTGCTCGCTGATGCCCCCGCTGCCGTTCGAGAGAACTTTGCCTTGGATTATGCCCTGTCATTGGCATATTATGGCGAATACCTTAAAAAAGACTCCCCTGTAGAATCCAAACAACGGTTTGAACAGGCGGCGGATTTGCTGAAGCCGCTTGCCGAGCGCATTCCGGACGGGACCCGGCGAAATAATATGGTGTTCAACCGTGCCGCCGGTCAGTTGGTATCCGTTCTCAAGGCGCTTGGTCGGAACGCGGAAGCAGAAACATATATGCAACGTCTTGACAAACACAAAAAACTTTCGAATTCCGAGCATTTGATTAAATAGTTCTGCTATGGGGACAAGTGCAACACTTCAACAATTAATGGTAATGAATGGTGCCAGGAAGTCCATGTCCGAAAAGAACAAGTAAAAAAGACCGGATGGCTTTCGGTTGCCCGCCAGCTGACACTGCTTCGTGCAGCGGAATCGAGTCATTATTGCAGGAATCATCGTTCGATACACAGAGTTTATGCCGATGAGCATGCAAAGAACGAGATCAAGGCAATCTGCATGGGAATTCCGTTTTACGGCATTGAACGAACGACCATGAAACTTCAAAAGAGAGGGGATTCCGTGAACGGGAAGCAAGTTCGACGGCTGCGCCGGGAAATGGGCTTGAAAACCATTTACTCGCACTGCCATTTCAACACGTCGGAACCGCATCCGAACCACAAAAAGTATCCGTATCTGCTTCGTGGAGCAGCGATAGATCATCCGAATCAGGTTTGGAGTACAGACATCACATATACCGCCGTGGA
>CAZHPP010000550.1:0-2806 GCA_964534535.1 uncultured Victivallales bacterium
ATTTCCGGATCAGACGGTGCTCCACAAGAGAAGGCACGGCGTCTCCGGCAATTCTGCCCGACTCGACGGCGTCAACGACCGGAGTCAGTCCATGCGTCAATGCCTGTTCCCGGACGCTTCTCCAGAAACACCAGTTGCGAAGGACTGTCCCATTCTCAGAAATGAATGAGGCAAACTGGAAAATCCGGTCCAGAAAGTCTTTTTCTCCCTCCGGTTTCCACTGCTGACAGACATTCAGCTCCCCGCGGAGGCTGCGGATTTCTGTTTCAAGCCTGTTCCATAAAGCGGAATATTGTTCGAAATCCTTCTGCAGCGGGCTTTGCAGAAAGAGCATCCGGTCGGCATTATGGAGAAGTTCTCCCCAGTCATGCCGGATTTCCTCACCCATGGCGGACTCGTATGCAAGCACCCTGCAGCCTGCCTGTTCGACCTCATCGGCCTCATGAACGGCTTTTTTGAGTCCTTCCAGATCCCCGTGTCCGTCATGCCACCAGAGACCGGCCCGCTCGTCCAGCCTGTTCTCCGCGGCAATGGCAGTGACGTTTACCTGAAGCTCCGCAAACTCGGCAAAGGAGGCCGTAAAACGGTCCATCAGAAAATGCTTTGGCACGGGGGAAGACGACTCTCCGGAATCCGAAAGCTCCGAAAAAAGCGTATTCTCTTCGGCTTTTCCGGAACCGCCTGGAATATTCCTGAAGAAGAGTTCAAAAAAGGCATCGGAAGACTTTATGTAATTCCGCCATGCTTCCGGCAGTTCATCCATGGAGGAGAAAATGACATTGTCGTCGGGCGAGTTCCTGCGCGGGAGCAGCGTTCCGATGTTGCGGCACAGGGCGTCCTTTTCGTCTTCTCCGGCCAGATAGGACGCCGCTGCCGCATGGAGCGAATCACCCCAGTCGAGCATTTTTTTCAGTGAATCCCATTGTGCATCCGATCTGTTCCACTGTCCGTCCAGACGCTGTTCGAACTCAAGAGGAATGGCATCCAGGCGTTTCTGGCTGTTCTGAAAGACGGCGATGACGTCAAACAGCGCGGGAAGATCGGAGTACTGCAGTTCCGCCGCTCCGGGGGTCCGGAATCTGCGGACGCGCGACAGGATGCTCCGGGATCCGATATAATGGAATATTTTCCAGCGCTTCGCATTGTTTTCGAATGCCGTTCTGGCGGCCTGGACATCGAACGATAAAAGCCGATCAGAGCGGAATCCGTCCAGACGGCCTTTGGCGCAGTCACGAGATTTCCCGACTTCAAGAAGCTGATGGAGCTCTTTGGAGAACGCAGACCAGTTCCCGGAAAAGAAATCAGGAGGAATGTCCGGCGCTTCCACGGTCAGTTTTGCAAGCTCCAGAGAATTCCGCAGGCTGGCTTCAGAATAATGTTCGAAAGACAAGCCGAGGCTGCCGAAGAAAATCCCGGCCAGGACATTCAGCTTGTTGGCAGACCTGACATATTCTTTTTCGGCGTGGAAAAAGTCAACGGCCCGCTGCGGCATCCTGACGGCAGTCGGCAAAACGCAGAGAAGAGGCGCCTTCGGGACAAAGGCGATGATATCGCCCTTCCCCTGCGCCAGACGGTTCTCGACTCCCTGCCGGGCAAGAGCAAGCAGGATTCCGGCTTTCGCTTCCTTTAACTCATGAATTACTTTTTCACGATGCTCTGCAAGCGGAATGAAGTCGTTCAGAACACTGGAAAATTTTCTCCAGTCAGAATCATAAAAACCGGACGGAGTCTTTTCCGCTTTTGCGAACACTCCGGTCAGGCGCTCAAGACTGTCCAGCGCGGGGACGGACTGGTCATCGAAGTGGAGTCTGAGGTCCTCCAGGAGCCGTCCGGCAAGGATCTTCAGATCAGCGGCGTCCCGGGCCGCCGTCAAAGCCGCCGAAGCAGCGGCACGTCCCCAGGCAGGGGTCCAGTTTTTGCATTCCAGCCATTGGAAGTTATTCCATGCGCCGGGCGGCAGCTCCTTCATGTCTGCGGCGATATTCTCCCCGATCAGCTTTATGCCTTCGAACTCATCCCGCGGCATCAGCGAGACATTGACCGTCAGAGACGGCACTGCGGCCATGGATTCGCTTTCGGAATGTGCGATCAGCCAGGACATCGCCCGATACGGCGTCAGCCCGTTCGGATATTCCTGATGCAGGGCGGAAACATAACCGTTCAGACATCTTTTGTCCTCTTCCAGCTGTGAAGTCGCGGCATGCCAGTCGGCCGGCGGTGCAGAAGCAGCCAGCTGAATGGATTCCCGGAACTGTTCAAGGACTTCCTGTTTGCCGGTCTTGTTGGAATGAAGTTCCAGACAGAACGGGTTCAGTCCGAGCAGTGCCAGACGATGCTGAACAACTTCAAGTGCAGCCCTCTTTTCCGCGACGAACAGCACATGCTTTCCAATGGCAAGACAGGAGGCGATGATGTTGGCAATCGTCTGGGATTTTCCCGTGCCGGGAGGCCCGTGCAGGACAAAGGTCTTTCCTCTGACGGCGGAAAGGACCGCGCCCAGCTGGGAGGAGTCCGCGCTTAACGGAGTGTAAATCTGCTCATAGGTGAAGTTGCGGTCCAATTCTTCCGGCAGGACCGGCACGATGGAATCCCTGTATGGTTTGCCCGGATGATTCACCAGGTGATTGACCAGCGGATTGGCCAGCAGTTCGGAAGTCCGGTTCTTGAGGTCGTTCCACATGATGAATTTTTCAAAGGAAAAGCTGCTGAGCCATACTTCCTCCTTCAGTTCCCACCCGGTTCTGCCTTTGACGGCCTGGCGGAACTGATTGAAGATCAGGGGAACATCCACGCCGCTGCTGTCTTC
>CAZHPP010000551.1:0-2805 GCA_964534535.1 uncultured Victivallales bacterium
GTCGTAAAGTTCCGCGCCGTGGTTGTCGCGTTCGACCACGTTCTTTACGGTGAGCGTGTAACTGAAGTTCAGAATCCCGGTCTGCGATGCGAGGTCTTTTTCCGTGATTCCGAGTTTTCCGGTTTTCGGGTCGGTTTTCCCGGAAATCGAAATGACCGGGTTCCGGACCGTGAGCTCGAACAGGTCGTTCGAAGAGACCGCGACCGAACTCGAGAAACGGTCGTCCTTCACGAGATTCTGAAGGCCCGGCGAAAACCGGAGCGAACCGTCGTGTCCGGTCGTGACCGTGATCGACGCGCTGGCGGCGATTTTCGCCCTGCCGTTCTGCTGGAGGATCCGCACGAACGAAAGGTCGAACGCCGGTGCGAACATGAAGAACCCGTAGGGCCCGAACGCGCTTTCCAGCGCGGACTGTTCCAGAAACGTGGCGCCCCCGTCGAACAGGTTCAGTCCTGGGCCGTTCTTCCAGGCGAGGTAATCCATGCCGACGTCGAGCAGGTCGCTTTCCCGCACCTGATAGACGTTCACCGTCAGGCTGACCTGCGGCACCGGACGGTCCAGCCAGGCCAGATATTTCTTCATGTCTTCGTCCTTGCGGATGGAGTCCTTCCAGAAGATCCGGTTCGTGGCGGCATCGAACGCCACCACGGCGTCCTGGTTCGCGCCTTCGGTCGCGTTCGAGGGGATCCCCGCCGCGATCATCACGTTCATCATCGTTTCGCCGGAACGCCAGACGGGCGAATAGACGCTGCGGAGGATTCCGGTGCCGTCGATTCCGGAGCCGTCGGGGCCCGGCGCGCACGGGCGGTCCAGCTTTTCGACCATGTCGGCGACGTACGGCATCATCTGGACGGGGCAGGTGACCGCGACGAGCTGGCGGTTCGCGGCCGAATAGTTGATGCGGTCGGCCGAACCGTTGTTCGCGTAGCGCTTGATCGCGCCGAGGAGGAACGGCACCACATCGTTGGCCTTGCGGTGCTTCAGTTCAAAGATTCGGGAAACCATCGGGTTCTGGGCGTCGTCTTCCACAAAGCGGATTTTCTGGACTTTGCTGTCAGGTCCCGGTTCGGTTCCGGCGGGCTGCCGGTCCGCTCCCGCGGCTGCCGCGGCTGCGGCGGCCAGCATGGCGGCGAGGAGTCGTTCTGCGTTTTTCTTCACTTTTTTCTCCTGTAATTTTTCGCGGAGGGTGATCCCCCGCGGATCGTTCTTTTACTGCTAAATTACAGGCGCTTTGCAAAGGCCATGTCACGGATTTATTAGTTTTGCATGAATCCGGCGGAATTTTTCTGCGCAGGGTGCAGGGCTCCTTGAGTCCTGCCGAGGGGGAAGGGGCGAGCAGCCCCTTGCTGTTTTCATTGAGGCTGCCGGTCGGTTTCCGGAATACATCTTTTTCAAGATTCCGGTGCCTGTTCACCTTGAAAAATCATTTTTCGCGGCTATACTGACTCTATCATGTTTCCTGAAAAAATAAAACGAAAGGATCGGCACCGCAATGAAGACACTGCTTTTCGGAGGAACCGGCTGGCTCGGACACAGCATCGCGCTCGCATTCGCACGGGAAGGCCTGGAAGCGACCATCTGCTCCCGCGGCAGAAAAAACACCTTCGCTGACGACGTCAAAGGCCTTGACACCATCGTCGCCGACAAACAGGACGAATCCGCCGTGAAGGACCTGCTCGGCTCCGGGAAATACAACTGCATCATCGACACCGTCCCCACCGAAAAATCCATCGCCCTGATCGCAAAGCATGCGAAGAATCTGGAACATTACATCCACTGCAGCTCCACCGGCGGCTATACGCCACTGCCGTTCGTCCCCTGCGACGAGACCGCGCCCTACCGCGGATTCGAGCCAGGCTCCGGCTGGGAACAGAAGGCAATCGTCGACAATCTCGTCATGAAGCTCAACCGCGAACAGGGATTCCCCGCCACCGTCATCCGCCCGAGCTATATCACCGGCCCCGGAATGCTTCCGCTCGACAACCTCGGCGGCCGCCGCGAGGACTTCCTTGCCGACGTGATCGCGGGAAAGCCGCTCGACCTCCCTGACAACGGCCTCGCGCTCCTGCACCCCGTCCACGTGCTCGACCTGGCGGAATCGTTCCTGCTGGCCGCGGAACGCCCCGGACGTTCGATCGGACAGATTTACAACGTCTGTCTCGACCATGCGCTCACGCTCAACCGCTATCTGGAACTCACGGCCGCCGCGTTCGGCAAAAAGCCCGTCATCCATTATATGACCGTGCCCGACATGCTGGAAAAATACGGGAAGAATATTGATGCGACCGGACTGCGTTTCCTTGCGCAGCACATGTGTTTCACCAACGCCAAGGCCCGCCGCGATCTGGACTACCGTCCCCGCCATACCACGGAGGACGCCGTCATTGAGACCGCCCGCTGGGGCGCGTCCCTCTGACAGAAGCTCAAGTTACTTCACGACGATCGGGAGATTCCCGAGCTGTTCCGCGAGGAAGAGCGCTCCCTTCAGCAGGTGTCCCGTGTTCCCGGAAACGGCAGCTCCGACCGGGATCACGGTTCCGTCATGCGTGACTGCCGCAAGCGCGATGCCCGGGGCGTTTCCGAGCGCCATGCCGGAAACGCTCAGAAACGCAATATCCCGGAACGGCGTTCCTCCGAAGTCGCCGGAGTGCCTCAGCGCCTCCGGATTCCCGCCCGGAGCAGGAATCAGCCGCTTCAAATCGAAATCGAACACGGGAATCAGGACCCGGGTGCCCGCATACGCTGCAAAGGTCCCCGCCGCGCAGATGATGAACGCCGCAATTGCGCCCGGCCACACCTGAAAGC
>CAZHPP010000552.1:0-2787 GCA_964534535.1 uncultured Victivallales bacterium
AAAGTACGCTCAACGCCAACAACATTCAGGAGGTCAAAATGAGCATCGAAAGCGAAGTCAGAGTCGGAAGCATCGCCACAGTCAAGGTCGGACGCAACGAAGTCACGGTAACGGTAACGGCGGTCACGGAGCACGGCTGGATGGTGGAAAGCCAGTCCACCGGACGCCAGTTCGAAGTCAAAAAGCTGGAGCGGGTGATCACCCCGTCCGGGGAAACGACAGCCGCTCCGGCAACATTGGAACCGCCGGCCATGCCGGAACCGACTCCTGTGCCGGAAATCGTTTCCGAGGCTGTCTCCGAACCGCCGACCGCCGTTACGACGGCAGAGCCGGAGGATGCTCCCAATCCCGCCCCCGAATCCTGCCGCCCGGAAAAGAAGCTCTCGCTCCTTGAAGCGGCGGTGCTGATTCTCAAGCGGAGCCGGACACCCCTCAACACGAAGGAGCTGATCGCCAAGGCGGTCGCCTCCGGACTGTGGACGCCGAACAGCGGCAAGACCCCGGAACAGAGTCTCTACTCGGCGATCTTCCGCGAAATCAACGGTAAGGAAAATCCGCGCATTCGCAAGAGCGCCGAAAAGAAAGGCTCCTTCGAATACATCCGGTAATACCTGCGTGCCCCTGGAAACGGGGCGGTTTCATTCCGCGACGGCAGGTGTCAAAGCCTGCCAGTCGCACCCTTCACCATGAACAAACTCCGCCCAGCGCCTGCGGATCACATCCGCATACTTCGGGTCGAACTCCATCGAACGGTTGACGCGGGCGGTCTGTTCGCAGGCGATCAGTGTGCTTCCCGAACCTCCGAAAAGATCAAGAATCATCTCTCCGGACCTGCTGGAGTTGAACATCGCCTTGCAGGCAAGCGCGGTCGGCTTCTGCGTCGGATGCACATACTCGCGGGTGTTGTCTCGCTTGATGTCCCATACCGTCGTCTGGCAACGGTCGCCGAACCATTCGCAATTTTCCTCTTCATGGCAACCATAAAAACATGGCTCGAACGCGTAGTGGTAATCACTGTGTCCGAGGATCATCCCCTTGTTCCAGACCAGCACCTGTTTCGGGCGTAGATGCGCCTCGCGGATGGCGTTTTCGAACTGCACGTGATTGCTTGTTGCGTACCAGATGTAGAACGCCCGCTTTTCCCTGAGATGGGCTTTCAGATTCTTGAACGCGGCCAGCAGAAATTCGGACAGCTTGTCGCCGCGCAGGTCGTCGTTTTCAATGACCTCCCACTGGCGGCCGCCGGGATTGTTGACTCCGCGATACGAAACGCCGTAGGGCGGATCGGTGAACACCATGTCGGCTTTCTGCCCCGCCATCAGCCGGGCGACGTCCTCGGCTTTTGTGGAATCGCCGCACATCAGGCGATGTTTGCCGAGCTGGTAAATCTCGCCGTGCTGACTGACCGATTCCTCCGGGACTTCCGGAACGGAATCCGCATCGGTTTCACCCTCGGCAATGGTGTTTTCCGCCGTCCCTCCGTTCAGGAGTTTGTCCAGTTCGTCCGCATCGAAACCGAGGAGCGACAGGTCAAAGTCCTTTTCCTGCAACTCCTTGATTTCAAACGGTAGGAGGTCGTAATTCCACTGCGCTATTTCGCCGGTCTTGTTGTCCGCGATCCGATACGCATGGACTTGCTCTGGCGTGAGGTCGTCGGCAATCACAACAGGGACTTCCGCCAAGCCGAGCCGTTCCGCCGCGCGAAGCCTTGTATGGCCGCACACGATCACATGGTCTTTGTCCACGACAATGGGCGACCGGAAGCCGAATTCCTTGATGGAGTTGGCGACCGCTTCCACCGCCTCGTCATTGAACCTGGGGTTCTTGTCGTAGGGGTGAATGTCCGCGAGTTTCATGTTCGTAATCTGCATTTTTCTGTCCTTTTTGTGGTTTCTGATTTGAGAAAGCGTCATTAAAAGTTCATATTTAATGACGATAATATGAATGTGGAGGCTTCCCATTAAGGGCATTCGGTCAGTTATTCTTTGCTTGCAAATCCTCTTCATATTTTTATTTTTAACGAGAAATAGCAAAAACGGAAAATGATATGCCTGCCCTGCACAGCCCCGCTGTCGCGTCTTGCGGCAACGGGTATGGCAGCACGGAATCGGCGGCAAAGCCCCGAAATCGGGGCGTTTGTGCGCCCGTTTGAGGGCGATCCCGGGCATTCCGCATCCCTCCAGCGGGGAGCCGCGATATGATTTTATCGCCGGAAAGCAAGTCTGCGATATAGGTCGAGTCCTTCCGCCGCCCTCAGCAAGATAGGCTTCAGGGGGGAACCGTAGGGCCTCTCCTCCATATTTCGAGGATCACCGCCTCATTTTCGACCCCTTCGGGTCATTCCCCCGTTTCCGGGGCTTCTGCGCGTTTTGGCGGGCTTTGACGGATGGTCCCGTCACTTCTTCCATCATTTCGCGTCAGGGCAACGTCGGGGACGTCCGCCCAAATGACGCGATGGGCTGCCGAACGGATTGAGCCTGCCGAGCTTTCGGGCGATCCGGTAGACCCGCCAGACGGGAATGTCGTGTGCAAGAGCAATCTCCTGCGCCGGACAGCCGGACTGAATGGCAAGAAGGACATCCTCGTTTGGGGTAGCGGCCATTCTGGCTGACGGGATGTACAGAAGCCCATTCCAATGTTTTTTCACTTCGCGCAGGAGGTCTGGAGGCAGAACGGATTCCGCATTGGTATAGATGGGCATGAAAAGCCTTCCCTTCAACAGTTCATTCAGGCTCGAACTCGCCGCATCGGAGACCTTCGTGCACTTCCGGCCAGACGGCATAGAAG
>CAZHPP010000553.1:0-903 GCA_964534535.1 uncultured Victivallales bacterium
CCTGGCCGAAAAGCTGCGGCGGGATACGAACCGTTCCGGAAAATCCTGGGGGATCCTCGGAACCCTGAGCGCCGGAAAAATCAACCGGATGGACGCCGACGTCATTCACCTTCACTGGATCAACGACTGCTTCCTTTCGATCGGAGAAATTGCAAAGATCCGGAAGCCCGTTGTGTGGACCCTTCACGATTCATGGGCGCTCTGCGGAACAGAGCACCATCCGAATCTTCCCGAGAACGACCGCAGGTATCTTGACGGCTACACGGCCGCAAATTTCCCGAAAAGCTCCTCCGGTCCCGATTATGACCGCTGGATCTGGCTCTGGAAAAGACACTGCTGGAAAAATCTGAACGCCGCATTCACCGCGCCGAGCCGCTGGGAGGCCGGCTGCTTCGAGCAAAGCGCCCTGTTCCGCGGGAAACACTGCCGCGTGATCCCGAACTGTCTCGACACGGAACTGTTTTCGCCGGGCGAAGGTTCGGCGGTCCGCCATGAACTCGGAATCCCGGAAAATGCCCGCGTTGTTCTGTTCGGCGCGGAAACGGCGGACAATCCCGTGAAAGGCGGAGTTTATCTGAAACAGGCGCTTGCCCTGCTTTCGAAAAAACATCCGGAACTGAGGCTGCTCTGCTTCGGGAGGGAGAAGGGCGGAATGCTGTTCGAAGGCAGCGGAGTCCCCGTCCTTGCCGCGGGCGCCGTGACGGAGGAAAAACGCATGGCGGAGCTTTACCGCGCGGCGGACGTTTTTGTGTGTCCGAGCATTCTGGAAAGTTTCGGCCAGACCGCGGCGGAAGCGATGGCCTGCGGATGTCCGTGCGCGGCGTTCCGGACGTCCGGACTTGCCGAGGTCGTGCCGCATGAAACGGGCGGATTCCTTTCGGACCCGGGCGATCCGGCTGGACT
>CAZHPP010000553.1:913-2778 GCA_964534535.1 uncultured Victivallales bacterium
CCGAGCCGCTGGGAGGCGGACTGCTTTGAACGGAGTGCCCTGTTCCGCGGGGCGCGGCTTTCGGAAGGCGCCCGCCGCCGTGCGCTGGAATGCTTTTCCATGAAAGACACAGCGCGCCGTTTTACGGAACTTTATTCGGAGCTGCTCCCCCAATGAAATTTTCGATTGTCACCGTGTGTTTCAACAGTGCGAAGACCATCCGGCGCACGCTGGATTCCGTGCTTCTGCAGGACTTTGCCGATTATGAATACCTTGTGATCGACGGCGGGTCGAAGGACGGCACGGCTGACATCCTGAAGGAGTACGAACCGAAATTCGTCGGAAAGCTGCGCTGGATTTCCGAGCCGGATCACGGAATCTACGATGCCATGAACAAGGGAATCGACATGGCGAACGGAGAATTCCTCGGCTTCATGAACAGCGACGACGCCTACCACGCGGGAGCGTTTTCCGCGGCGGCGGAGGCGATCACTCCGGAAACCGGAATCCTCTGCGGGATCACGCTGAATTTCGGGCCGGATGGAACGGAGTCCGGAGTCGACCGCACGCCGGTCGCCCGGATTCCGTTCACGACCGTGAACCATCAGTCCTGCTTCATCCGGAAAAGTCTGTTCGGCCGGTTTGGAAAGTACAATCTGAAGTATCCGATCGCGGCCGACTACGATTTTTTCCTGCGGGCGTATCTTGCCGGGGTGAAATTCATGGAACTCGACCGGATCGTGGCGGATTATTCGTTCGGCGGGCTTTCGGGAGCGCATCCGTGGCTCTGCAGCCGGGACGGACTCAGGGTGCGCCGGGATGCGGGCTGTCTTTCCCGCACGGGATATTATTTCCACTGCGTACTCTGCTTCATGATTCCCCTTGTCAAGCGCATGTCGGCTTTTTTCCGGAGGGGGATCCGATGAAGGGGGGATGCTTTTTCAATGACAGGATTCCGAAGGAGGTATGCCCATGACGGAGCCGCTGTTTTCAATCATCGTGCCCGTTTACAATGCAGGAAAACTGCTGAAGCCGTCCACGGAGTCTGTGTTCGGACAGACGTTCGGCGACTGGGAACTCCTGCTGGTGGATGACGGCAGCACGGACGGTTCCGGCCTGGAATGCGACGAACTTGCCGCGGGCAATTTCCGCGTGAAGGTGTTCCACCGCAGGAACGGAGGGCCTTCCTCCGCGCGGAACATGGGGCTGGAACACGTTTCCGGGCGATATGTGGTGTACCTTGACTGCGACGACTGGATCAGCCGTGATATGCTGGAACGACTCGTTCCGATCACGCAGAAATCGCCGGACATGATCCTGCTCCGCGGGGTCTATGCGAATCCGGACGGCACGGAACTCCCGATTGTGCCGTCCTTCGACGCGGCGTTTCTCCGTTCTCACAACGGGTGTGCCGCGCTGGCCTGGCTGTGCCGGAATTTCCAGACCTTTTTCTGGGCGCAGTACGCCAGCGTCTGCCGCACCGATTTCCTGCGCGAGACATGCGTCTGCTTCAATCCTGCGTACCGCATGACCGAAGACCTGGACCGCACGTTCCGGCTTTTCCCCTATGCCAAGAAACTGGATGTCCTTGACCTGCCCGTCTATCATTACCGGCAGGGGGTTCCCGGCTCCATCTGCACGGATGTGACGCTCAAACATTTTTCCGACTGCTTCACGGTCTGTTCGGAACTCGGGGCCCGGTTTGAAAAGATGGATATTCCGGAGGTGGAACGGCGTGTGATCCTGAGCAAACTCGGTCATATTGCGGTTTCCAACGCACAGAAGCTTTCGCTGCTTTCCGGGAACGACCGGGAAGCAGCGCTCAAGATGTTCCGTTCGCTGGAAAAACTTATTTTTTCTTCCACGCATCCGCGGTGTCTGGTGTT
>CAZHPP010000554.1:0-2777 GCA_964534535.1 uncultured Victivallales bacterium
GCCCCTTGAACCCTCGGCAGGACTCAAAGAGCCCTGCATCCTGCGCAAAAATTCATTTTTTTGCGCTCATTTTTTCTGTCGCCCCCCCTGGCCCACCGAATCCCTGGAAAAACAGCCAGCGTTTCGTACGCAGCCAAAATTAAATACAGCAGCGATACGGGAGAAGCATCAGGACACCGATTCCGCAGCAGTTTTCCGCGGCATGCGCGAACTCCATCAGGAGAGGAAAATTGCAAAAAAAAGAGCATTTTTGATAATTCCCGCTTGACAATGCGGAAAAACATTGTATGTTTTAAGAAATGTTCCTAAAAAGGGTCAAATACGGAGAGTTATTGAGATGAAACTGAGCAACACGAATCAGCGCAGAGTCATTCTGGAAGAACTTCGGATGGTGAAAACGCATCCGACCGCCGATGAACTTTACGAGATCGTGAAGAAGCGTCTTCCGCGGATCAGTCTTGCGACGGTCTACCGGAACCTCGACGTGCTGACGGAAGCCGGCGAGGTCATGCGTCTGCATGTGGCGGGAAAACAGAAGCGCTACGACGGCAATCCGAAGCCGCATCATCATCTCCGGTGCACGGAATGCGGAGCCGTTGAGGACCTGGAGCTCCGCCACACGGAAAATCTGGAACACGACCTTCATCAGCTGCTCGGAGGCAGAATCCGCAGCGTAAATATTGAATTCAGCGGACTCTGCATGAACTGTTTCAGCAAAAAGGCTGTCCAATGAAAACAATGCCGCATCTCTGCGGCAGAAAACAACAGCTGAAACAACAAACACAAGGGGGAAAAGAAGAATGAAGACGAAACTTCTCAAATGCAGTTCGTGCGGGGCCGTGGTCGAAGCGATCGTGAACTGCGACTGCGCATGCGGGATCCAGTGCTGCGATTCCAGGATGACCGAACTCACGCCCAAGACGGCGGATTCGGCAAAGGAAAAGCATGTTCCCGTTCCGAAGAACGAAGCCGGCGGCTGCCGCGTGACAGTCGGTTCGACTCCGCACCCGATGACGCCCGAACATCACATTGTTTTCATCGAAATCGTCGACGGCGAAACCGTCACCCGCAGGTATCTGGAGCCGACAGGCGCTCCGGAAGCGGTGTTTTCCATTGCAATCAAACCCGGGATGACCGTGCGGGAGTACTGCAATCTCCACGGGCTCTGGGAGTATAAAGTTCAGGAGTAAAGAATAGAAATGGGTTTCAAAGCAGTCAGAATCACGGACAAGGTCTGGTGGGTCGGAGCGGTCGACTGGAGTCTCCGCGAATTTCACGGTTATTCCACCCGCATGGGGTCGACTTACAACGCCTATCTCGTCATGGCGGAAACTCCGGTGCTCATCGACACCGTGAAGGCGCCGTTCAAGAGTGAAATGTATTCGCGCATCGAATCGGTCATCGGGGACATCCGGAAGATCCGCACCGTGGTTTCCAACCACGCCGAGCCGGACCATTCCGGTTCGCTCCCGGACGTGATCCGGGACATTGCGCCCGACAAGGTCTATGCCTCGCTGATGGGCGTGAAAATCCTCGACGCCCAGTTCCATATCGGCTCCTTCCTCACCGGAGTCAAGACCGGCGACAGGCTCGATCTCGGCGCTGGGCTCACGCTCTCCTTCATCGAAACGAAGATGCTCCACTGGCCCGACAGCATGATCTCCTATCTTTCCGGCGAAAAAGTTCTGTTCTCGCAGGATGGATTCGGGATGCATCTGGCCACGGACAAGCTCTTTGCGGACGAGAATCCGTGGGAAGTCGTCGAGCAGGAAATGGCGAAGTATTATGCCAACATTCTGATGCTTTACTCCCCGCAGGTCCTGAAGCTGCTTGCCGCCCTGCCCGGCTATCATCTGGATCTCGCCGTGATCGCAACGGACCACGGCCCGGTCTGGCGCGGAAAACTGCTTTCGAAGCCCCTTGAACTTTATGCGAAATGGGCGGCCCAGGTGCCCGAAAAGCGCGCCGTGGTGGTCTATGACACCATGTGGGGCGCCACGGACAGGATGGCGCGTTCTGTGGCGGACGGAATCCGTTCGACGGGCGCCGGCGTGCGCGTGTTCAACATGCACGCAAGCTCCCGCAGCGACATCGCAACGGAACTCCTCTGCGCCGGAGCGCTCGCCGTCGGTTCGCCCACGCTCAACAACATGATG
The DNA here is from genome assembly GCA_964534535.1 of uncultured Victivallales bacterium. Classification (GTDB taxonomy): domain Bacteria; phylum Verrucomicrobiota; class Lentisphaeria; order Victivallales; family UBA1829; genus CAZHPP01. The sequence goes on from CAZHPP010000554.1 coordinate 2,157, forward strand.
TATCCCTCGGTCGCTGACGCCCTCTGCTATCTGAAGGGGCTGCGCCCGAAGAATCTCGTCGGCGGCGCGTTCGGCTCCTACGGCTGGAGCGGCGAGGCGGCCGACCAGATCGCCGAAATGCTCGGGAAGATGAACATTCCCCTGGCGGCCGATCCGCTCAAACAGAAGTTCGCATCGTCGAAGGCCGATTTCGACGCCTGTTTCGACTACGGCGTCAAGATCGGTCAGGCCATGAAATAAGCGTTCCATTTCAACCAAGGAGAAAAAAATGGACAAGTATCAGTGCACCGTCTGCGGCTACACCTATGATCCCGCAAAAGGCGATCCCGACAACGGAATCAAGCCGGGAACCAAGTTCGAAGATCTCCCTGCCGACTGGGTCTGCCCGGAATGCGGCGCGGGAAAAGACGAATTCGTCAAAAAGGTCTGAAGTTTCTGCAGAATCTTCCGCCGGGCCGGTGCTGAATCCGGTCCGGCGGATTCGTGTCATGGGAAAAGACGATTCTTGCAGCATTTGTCAGGGGCTGCTCGCCCCCGACACCTCCCGGCAGGACTCGAAGAGCCCTGCACCCTGCGCAAAAAATTCAATTTTTTGCGCTTGTTTCTCTGTCGCCCCCTGTA
>CAZHPP010000555.1:0-2773 GCA_964534535.1 uncultured Victivallales bacterium
CTGGCTGTCCTCACTTCCCGCGGCACGGTGGGCGAAATCGCCTATGAATTTCCCCGCGACGATTCGCGCGCCGGCTCCGGACTCGGAAAGAGCATTCCCGCCGCCCGGAAATGGCTCGTGACCGGCTGGTCCTCCTGGCCCAATCCCGCAGAGGCCCTCCCGCCGGAAATCACCCTCTCCGAGGCCGCCGGAACCAGGGCCTATCCCGCCCTGACCGCGGGCGAAGACGGCTCCACCGTCGGACGCATGCTGTTCCTGAAGGAATGCGACGCCCGGTCCAGTCATGCGGCGGCTCTCCTGAGGCTGTTCCGCATGGCGCTCCCGCAGGTGCTCAAACATGTGAAAAACGAATTCGCCGCGCCGAAGAATATGCTTCTCGGAATGTTCCTGGAATATCCGGACTGGAAGGACGACCTTCTCGACCTCGCCATCGAACAGGCGATGGGCGGCGACCTCTGGAAGATCCGCTCCTCCGGCGAGTTCGATTCCGCATTTGAAACGGCGCGGGGAAACATCGGTTCCGCGGCATCGGAACTTTACGGCTTTCTCTGCACTGTTTCCGAGGCCTGCGAGGCCGCGGTTTCCGCGCAGAAGCGGCTGCTCCGCCGGTTCCCCGAGTCCGACGAATCCGTGCAGAAGCATCTGGATTTCCTGCTGCGCCCCGGATTCCTGAAGTGCCGTCCCCTGTTCGAACAGTACCCGCGCTGTCTGAAGGCGCTGCGCCTGAGGATCGAGCGTGCGGGAACTTCTCCGGGCAAGGACCTTGCCAAGGGCACGGACGTGGAACCCTATGCGGAAAAGCTCCGGCTGGCGGCCGAAATGACTCCGCTCGCCGGAACGCTTCTTGACTTTGCCCTGCTGGTGGAGGAGGCGCGGATCAACCGTTACGCCCCGGAAATTCCCGTGCACATGAAATGCGGCGAAGAGGCGCTCGCGCTCGCCTGGAAAAACGTCAAACTTTAGTGCCGGAATCTTCTGACATGGTGTTTCCTCCCGTGATTGCTGATGCGGAAACTGCCCGGCTTGCATTTCATGACGTGTCAAGTTATATTATTGCGGACGGCAAGACAAGATAAAAATATTTCTGGTGCAGTTGCTGCAAACAATGTCGCGGCATGTCTGTGATCTAAAAAACGAAGGATCAAAAATGGCTGACTTTGTGATGAAGTGTCCGTACTGCGGAATGGAAATGGCCGTGAACAATGACTGGATCGGCATGGAGGCCGAATGTCCCGGATGCAAAAAGAAGCTGAAAATATCCGCGCCTCTTCAGAAACCGACTCCGATCCTGAAGCCGCAGAGTTCTTCTCAGCCGGCTGGATTCCATCAGGGCAGGAGCCGCATTGCCTACCTTATCCTTGGAATTTTTCTGGGTTCGATCGGAATTCATGACTTTTATGCCGGCTACAACAGCCGCGGCCTCACAAAACTGCTGATCACTCTGCTGAGCTGTGGATTTCTGGGCGTTATTTCATATATCTGGGCCATCATTGATGTTGCCACTGTCACGGTGGACGCCAATGGCGTGCCTATGGACTGGCAATAAAGTTCACTAAAAAAACAGCCGACGGAAACTTCGGTCTTCTGTCCGGGCAGAAGGTGCTGCGGAAAGGAACAGAATCCGGCCCGGTTTCCCGGATTCAGTCCAGTCCGAGGAACGATTTCGCGTGCTCCAGGAAGGACGCGTATTTCGGATGCTCGTTCGACTTCATGTTCCCGGAAAAGGTGCCCTCGAACTTCCTGAGCAGGTCCTTCTGTTCGGCCGTGAGATTCTTCGGGACTTCCACAAAGACCGTCACGAAATGCTTTCCGAACATGCCCGGACGCCGCAGCGACGGCATTCCCTTGCCCTGAATCGTATAGGTGTCTCCGGTCTGGGCGCCGGCGGGAAGAGTGAACTCGACTTTGCCGTGGACGGTGGGAACGTCGATTGTTCCGCCGAGCGCGGCCGTGGGGAAATCGACCGGGATCTCGCAGCGGATGTTGTCGCCGTCGCGCTGGAAGAGATCGTGTTCCCGGACTTCCATTTCCACATAGAGATCGCCGTTTCTGCCGCCGCGGAGTCCCGGCTCGCCTTCGCCCTGGACGCGCAGACGGTTGCCCGTGTCGACGCCCGGCGGAATGTGGATCGCCACGTTGCGCTTGACCTTCTGGACGCCGTGTCCGCCGCACTGCGGACAGCGCTTCTGGGGAATCTGACCGCGTCCGCCGCAGTCGGGGCAGGTCTGCATGATGGTGAAGAATCCCTGGGAGAGTCCGACCTGACCGCGTCCGCCGCAGCGGCGGCAGGTCTGCATCTGGGAGCCAGCGGCACACCCTGAGCCGCCGCATGCCGGGCAGGCCGCCATGCGCGAAAAGTCGATCTTGCGGTCGCAGCCGTGGAAGGCCTCCTCAAGGGTGATTTCGAGCTGGTATCGGAGATCGGCGCCGTTTTTTGCGCCGCTGGAGGAGCGGTGTCTGCCGCCCCCGCCGCCGAAGATGCTGCTGAAGATGTCGTCGTCGCCGCCTTCGCCCTGCTGGCTGAAGAAGCTGCTGAAGACGTCGAACGGGTTGCCCTGAGGCTGTCCGCCGTTCTTGAAGGCGTCCTCGCCGTAGCGGTCGTAGAGGCCGCGCTTCTGGGGATTGCTCAGGATTTCGTAGGCGGAGGTGACTTCCTTGAATTTTTCGGCGGCCTCGGCGTTGCCCGGGTTGCGGTCCGGGTGGTATTTGATGGCCAGCCTGCGGTAGGAATGCTTGATCTCCTCGTCCGAGGCGGTGCGTTCCACCTCCAGCA
>CAZHPP010000556.1:0-2767 GCA_964534535.1 uncultured Victivallales bacterium
TGGATGACGGAATGTCTTTCGGATACCTCGCCCCTTGGGGCGGGGTAATTCATTACGACTACATGCTTCCCGGAGAAAAAAATCTGCGGCAGGTGCGGTATCTTCCGCATTCCATTTCCGAGGACATTGCGGAGCTTTGCCTTTACGACGGAAAGGTGGCGATCGTTTCCGCGCTCAAGGAAAATTACACGATGATCATCGAAAGCCGGGAACTTTTCATCCTGCTGAAGACCATCTGGCAGTGCATCTGGGAGGTCGCAGAGGAATAATCCGTTTTTCCGCGCTTGTTTCTGTGCGTTTTTGCCCGTTTCTGTCCACTTTTGCCCGTTTCTGATTATTGAGGCGAAACAGCGCGCTTTTTTCGCGAAAAAAGACTTGATAAATCGGCAATTCCATGATACATTTCACAGTGTCTATGCAGATTTCTCAAATCAACCATATGAACCAAGGAGAATCAACATGCCAAAAATCGGACTGAGTTCCTACAGTCTCTGCCGCGCCGTCATCGCCGGAAAGCTCGATATTTTCGGAGTCATCAAATGGGTGGCCGAAAACATCTGGAAATTTCCCCAGGGAATGCGATCAAGCTGACAGGAGACAAAAAGCTCTGTGCGAAGGTCGTCCAGTGTGCTTCTGATCACGGGATTGCCATTTCGAGTTATACGATCGGAGCCAACTTCATCCAGCCCGATTCCGCCGCCCTGAAGAAGGAAATCGGGCGCGTGAAGAGCGAAATCGACACGGGCGCCATGCTCGGAGTGCACCGCATGCGCCACGACGCCGGCTGGCGGCCCATTCCGGAATGCACGTTCGCCCAGTTCGAAAAAGACCTGCCCGTCGTCGCGGACGCCATCCGCGAGCTCGCCGATTACGCCAAACAGTACGGAATCGTCACGAGCTCCGAAAACCACGGCTATCTCTTCCAGGGCAGCGAACGGGTCCAGCGCCTGGTCCGGACGGTCGGACGCGACAACTACCGCACCACGCTCGACATCGGGAATTTCCTCTGCGCCGACGAGGACCCGGTTTCCGCCGTCAGGAACAACATCGGGATTGCCTCCCACATCCATTTCAAGGATTTCTACATCCGCAAGTCCATGCCGGTCCAGGACGGGTTCTTCCCGACCCTGCACGGAAAGCTGCTCCGCGGCGCGATCGTGGGGCACGGCGACATTGACATTCCGGCCGTGGTGAAGGTCATCCGCGAGTCCGGCTACGACGGCTTCATTTCCGTCGAGTTCGAAGGCATGGAAGACTGCATGGAAGGTTCGAGAATCGGCATGCAGATCCTCAGCAAACTGTTCGCGGAAAAGGAGTGACGCCGATGGCAGGAGCTGAATGGCTTTCGATTACGATCGGCGCGATTCTGGTGAACAACGTGGTGCTTTCGAGGATTCTGGGAATCTGCCCGTTTCTCGGCGTTTCCAAGAAGCTGGAAACGGCGCTCGGCATGGGCGGCGCGGTGATCTTCGTGATGGGGATCGCCTCGTTCGCGACTTCGCTGATCTATCACGCGCTGATTTCGGTGCGCCTGAACATTCCGTGCCTCGGGATCCATGACCTGGATATCTCGTTCACGCGGCTGCTGCTGTTCATCCTTGTGATCGCGGCGCTGGTCCAGGTGGTCGAGATCGTGCTGCAGAAGACCAGCCGGACGCTGTATCAGGCGCTCGGAATCTATCTGCCGCTGATCACCACGAACTGCGCCGTGCTCGGCGCGGCGGAACTGAGCGTCAAGGCCAACCGCGGCGTGCTCGAGTCGACCGTGTTCGGGCTCTGCACCGGAATCGGGTTCGCGCTTGCGCTGCTGCTCTTCGCGTCCATCCGCGAGCGGCTGGAGCTTTCGCGGATTCCGCGTCCGTTCCAGGGTGCTTCCGTGGCGCTGATCACGGCGGGCATTCTCGCCATGGCCTTCATGGGCTTTTCCGGTCTGGTCAAATAAGGCGGAGGTGAAAATATCATGAGTGTTGTCTGGATTTCCGCCGCGATTGTGGCCCTGACCGGCCTGATCCTCGGCGGCCTGATTGCGGTCGTTGCAAGATTTTTCCGCGTCCAGTCCGATCCCAGGATCGAACAGGTCGCCGGGATGCTCCCCAATGCGAACTGCGGCGGCTGCGGCTTTGCCGGATGTTCCGACATGGCGGCAAAAATCGTGCTGGAGAACATGCCGGTCACGAAGTGCCCCGTCTGCAATGAGGAAAATGTGAAGAGCATCAATACGTTCCTCGGACGCAATGCCGATGAAAAGGTCGAAAAGATGGTCGCCGTGGTCCTGTGTTCCGGTTCGCGTTCCAAGTCGGAAGCGGCGGCCGGGTACAACGGCGTGAGCGACTGCCGCACGGCGTCGCTCGTCCAGGGCGGGGGCAAGAGCTGCCGCTTCGGATGCATCGGATATGGTTCCTGCTCACGCGCGTGCAAGTTCGGCGCGATCGAGATCATCGACGGCCTGGCCGTGGTGCATCCCGAGATCTGCCGCGGCTGCGGCCAGTGCGTGAACGTCTGCCCCCGCCGGCTGATCAAGCTGGTTCCGGCTTCGGCCCGGGTGCATGTCTACTGCAATTCGCTGATGAAGCCGGTTCAGCGCCGCAAGTCCTGTTCCGCCTGCTGCATTTCCTGCCGCAAGTGCGTGAAGGCTGACGAAGCGGCCATGTCGAGCCAGGGATTCCTCGTCCGCGTGAATTATTCCAATCCGCCGGGCGAATCCATCCTGGAGGCCGCAAAGTGTCCGACCGGTTCGCTCACGACTCCGGAAAAGCATCTGGAGGAA
>CAZHPP010000557.1:0-2762 GCA_964534535.1 uncultured Victivallales bacterium
GAACATACTTTTCATCTGCGGCGGAGCGTTTGTCGGACTCGACAAGATCGTCCAGCGCAGAATCGGAAAACATGTGCTCGGCTTCAACAGGGTGGAGGACAAGGAAGAAGTCCGGGAGGCTCTCGACAGCACCCGCGCACTCGCCCTGACCGAACCCGAAGACCTCATCAAATACGGCCTGATCCCCGAATTCATCGGACGTCTCCCGATCGTCACCGCCCTCGAGCCGCTTTCCAAAAACGACCTCGTGCGCATCCTCACCGAGCCCAAAAACGCCCTCACGCGCCAGTACATCCAGCTCATGGCCATGGAAAACGTCAAGCTCGAATTCGATTCCGGCGCCATCGAGGCCCTTGCCGACAAGGCCGTTCAGCGCGGCACGGGCGCCCGCGGTCTCCGCGCCATCATCGAAAACATCATGCTCGACATCATGTTCGACGTGCCGTCCCGTTCGGACGTCGCAAAGTGTGTGATCACGCGCGATACCGTAAACGGCGGAAAGCCCGTCCTCACCCTGAAAAAGTAGGCCGCAGTTTCTCTGTTCTTTCAGAGCCGGAGGCCGGAATGGTCTCCGGCTTTTTTTATGACGTGGCCATGTCATCTCACGCAAGGGGCTGCTCGCCCCTTGCACCCTCGGCAGGACTCAAGGAGCCCTGCACCCGAACGCTGATTCATACGGCTGTTTCGAACTCGGAACAGGGATCAGCCCGGAAGAATAAAAAGAAGCGCCGCACGCAGAACAGCGTGCGGCGGTGACGGGGAAAACTTATATCAGTACTTGGAAGAAACTTCGCGATACGTGATTTCTTTCTTACTTTCGGCATGACCGTCAGTAAAAATATACGGCGCTCTGTCGTTGTGGATATATTGGTCTCCAAGAGCAAGTGTATCTCCTCGAACGGAAAGATCGCTTCTTGGAACATTGTTATCCAGTTTTGTGTTGAAGTCCACTTTATAGACTCCAAACCAGATTACGTCTGATTTGATACTGCTGTTGCAGGCATACATGGCTGTCGACCCGACAATTCTTGCAAGTTTGAGACCTTTGTCAAAGCGCCATGACTGATCAGCCTCACAAGTCTGGTTTATGGCGTATGACACCATGTAGAACCGCTTATTCGCATCCAGGGTTGCTTCAGGCCATACTCCCTGCTCTTTCCCGACACCATCAATAAAACATTCAAACCGTTTCCCGCTCGGGCATTTCCACTGGTGTGCCTGAACATCATTCCGAAGAATGTAGGGAAAATATCCGCCGCTGCCATCACTATTAAATAAGCAGGATTCGTCATCCCATCATTACTGTCCGCATACAAATGGACGCCCAGTCCGATTTCCTTCAGGTTATTGATGCAGTTGGACGCTCTTGCCTTCTCTCTTGCGGCGTTCAAGGCGGGCAGGAGCATTCCGGCCAGGATGGCGATGATCGCGATCACGACCAGCAGCTCGATAAGTGTAAACGTGAACCTTCTCTCCAAATTCTTCATTTCCGATTCTCTCCCAGTTTAGATGTTGTTTTCAGGAACTGCATGACTGCTGTCATGCGAATGGTTCCTTTCGCAGGATTCGGTCTGCGGTCCGTTTTTTGCTGTAACTTTTCCTCTCTTCCGTCTTTGTGCGAATTTTTCTGCGCACAGGGTTGATGTTCAGGAATCTATCTTTCTGCAGACCAACTGCTTTCTTTTTTCATTATACGACAAAGTGCCATTTTTATCAATACCCTTTCCGATAAAAACAGATGAAATATTTTTCACAGCCATTTTTTTGCTCCGCCTGAAAGGCAAGATGTCCAAAAATAGTCAATTCTTTCTGTCATGGTTCAGGTTTCTGAACGGATCAAAGTGTAATTTGTTGAATCTTTTCAGAAAAAGGTATAGGCTGTGTACGAAATGTTGACTGTTTTTTTCAGGGATTTTGGGGTCCAGAAAACGGAGGTTTGCCCCCTGGTCGACAGGTGTCGACAAGAAAATAAGCGCAAAAAATTGAATTTTTTGCACAGGGTGCAGGGCTCTTTGAGTCCTGCCGGGGGGTCAAGGGGCGAGCAGCCCATTGGAAATTTTCCCCTTCATTTCCTGCCCGGATGCAGGGGGAGGATCTTCACAGCAAAAATTCATCATTGATTTTGGCTGTGAAAAAATGATTTCCGGTTTTGCAGGGAAGAAAATTCGATATTTTTTTCGTGAAGTATTGACATTTCGCGGGGAAGGCATTATATTACACAAATGAGATTTGAAATTCATGATCTTTTTCAACCAACCAAAACCACCAAAGGGAAGGAATTCTGAAATGGTTAAAGTAGGAATCAACGGATTCGGAAGAATCGGGCGCATGGTTTTCCGCGCCGCAATCGAGAACTTCAGCAAGAGCATCCAGATCGTTGGAATCAACGACCTCCTCGAGCCGGATTATCTGGCTTACATGCTCAAGTACGACTCTGTCCACGGCACGTTCAACCACGACATCAAGGTCGACGGCAATTTCATGATCGTCGACGGACAGAAGATCCGCCTCACGGCGGAAATGGATCCCACGAACCTGAAGTGGGACGAAGTCAAGGCTGACGTCGTCGTCGAGTCCACCGGACTCTTCCTCGTTGCGGACGATGTGAAGGACGAGAAGACCGGCAAGGTCAAACGCGGCGCTTCCGCCCACCTCACGGCCGGCGCGAAGAAAGTCATCATGAGCGCTCCTTCGAAGGATTCCACCCCGATGTTCGTGTTCGGCGTGAACGACAAGAGCTATGCCGGACAGAAGATCATCTC
>CAZHPP010000558.1:0-2761 GCA_964534535.1 uncultured Victivallales bacterium
TGACGTAAACGGCCTTTCCGCTGCGCCGGAGCGCAGTCCTGCTTTTCCGGTCGACGATGACGGCGCATCCGATCCCGGCGGCAAGCGCGGGGAAGAGATCGTGCTCCGGCTCGTCCCCGGCCATCATGACTCGTTCCGGGCGAACTCCGATGCTCCGCAGAATTGACGGGAAAAAGTTCGGGTCGAACTTCCCGAGCGGACATCCGGGCAGGTCTCCGCCGAAGAATCCGTCAAAATATGCGGCGTCGAGCCCCAGTGCGGAAAGCTTGACGAGCGTGATGTATCTTGAATTGGTTGTCGCGGTGAACAATTTGATTCCTCTTTCATGGAGATCCCTGACGAATTCCGGGACGTCCGGCGGCATTACTGTATGCCTGCGGAGGTCGTTTTTCAAGCGGAGCGCGAATCTTTCCGCATCGATTCCGAAGAGCGGAAAAAGTTTTGAGACGCATTGCGATTCGCGTCCGGGAACCGCCTCTATCCTTTTCATGGCTTCCTCGAAGGCGATTCCGAGAACTTCGGCCGTTTCTGCCGCCAGATGAAACTCAATGGAATGTTCCATTCCGCCGGTAGAATCGACTTTTGTGAGCGTGCCGTCAATGTCGCAGAGCACGGCATCAAAGACGTTTTCTTCCGGGAGATTCATGGAAGCACAGCCTTCAGGTCCGCGATCGCCGAAGCGGCCTCGTTCCGGAATTTTTCGAGCGCCTCGGCGGAACGGGTCCAGTCGTTGGCTGATTTTACGATCGAATCCGGCACCTTCAGCAGGGCTTCGGCCTTTTTCCGGAGCGCGGGAGTCATCTTTCCCTTCTTCAGGGCCAGATCGCGGTACTGCTTCAGGATCGCCATGTATTCGTAGTCTTCCACGCCGTCCCGGATATACTGGGCTCGGAGCGAGGGGATCACGCCGGATTCCGCAGGATAGATGAAACAGGCGTCGCCGGGACATTCGGGGAAGGGGAAGCCCCAGTCTTCGTGAATCCAGCGGTTCTGCATTTTCCTGCGGTTCATCGGAAGCTCGGACGAACCGGCGGTCCACTGTTCCGAAGCCCAGTAGGAAAATCCTCTTGCGCCGTACTTCCAGCAGATCAGACTGGCGATTCTCGGTTCGATCCCGGGCCGGTCGATCATGAACATCGGGAAATCCGGCTTGTAGAGGCACTGGTAGAAATACAGCGATTCCGAAGGCGGAAGGTTCCGGTAGTCTTCCGGATGGAACTGCGGGAACTGAGGACACCATGCCGTGATGAAGCCGTCCAGACGGGAACGCTTCCGGCAGGCTCCGGCGGAAATGAGGGGAGGCAGTTCTTTTTCCAGGGAGCGGAACCGTTTCACCGTTTTCCGGATATACTCCTGCTTTTCCAGGCTCCACGGTTCATCGCTGACCTGAATCCTGGCGACGGAATAATACCCTTTTTCCCGGAAGAAGCGAATCGTTTCACGGAACAGCTGATTGGCCGCGGCCTCCGGATTTTCCGGACGGAAATCCGCGAGTTTTCCATCCTCTCCGACCAGAATTCTGCGCGGTTTTTCAAACCAGGACGGATCAAGGTATTCCAGATTCAGGAAATTCGCGTGATGCTTCATCGAAATGTCATAATACGGTTCCAGCAGGGAAAAATCAAAACGGAATTTTCCGTCCGGAGTCTTCCGGACCCGCAGCAGCGAACGGAACATGTTGTCGCGGATTCCCGTGGCGAAATGGTATTTCCCCATGACCTCCATCACCTGGTCGAAGCGCTTCAGGCTGAACGGATAATCCCGGTAGAAGGTTCCCACTCTGGTCCCGTGGAACCAGATGTTCATCTCCAGGGATTTGCGGTCGGGCAGGGAAAACGGATACACTTCCGCGCGGATGCGGATTTCCTCTTTTCCCGTTCTGTTCTCGAACACGGCGGTGCCGGTGTAGATTCCGGGACGCTGGTCCGGATTCGTCTTCACGGTGAACATCACGGGCTGGACTGTTCCTTTTGCCGGATACCCGATCGGGGAATACGGAGAAAGGACGTCCGGCCAGTACCCGGCATGCGTATGATGTCCGGTGTCTCCGATATTGACATAGCCGACGGGATTGATTTCGATGTTGCCGGCCTTGATTTCGGCTCCGTCCTTTCCCTTGAGTCCGGAACAGGAGACCCGGATGAGATCGCTGTCCTTTTTCAGACGGAAGATGACGAACTGAGCCGATTCGTATTCGTTCCCTGCGAGACGGATTGACACCTCGTCGGAGAATGTTCCCTGGAATGGAAGATCACGGAAGACCTTTTCTCCGGAGGAGGCCGTTCCGACTGCGAACGAAAGTGCGCTTTTTCCGTTCTTCATGTTCCGGAGCGCCGGGCGCAGAACGGTCGAGATCAGAAATTCAGCCCGTTCCAGGAGCAGGGCGGTCTTTTGGAGAGCTTCCGTCTTTGCTTCCTGATCTTTGCCCGCGGGATCGCGCACGGTCTTCAGGAGCGACTCGGCTTCCGCAAGATTTCTGCGGATTTCAGAAAATTCCGGGATTCCGGAACATCCTTCTGCGGATGCAATTTCCTTTGCAAGGCGTTCTGCCGTTTCTGTGCTTTTCCGGAGCGCGGCAGAAATGTCGAACACGCTGTCGGCCGCAAAACTCCGGCAGATGCTGTACTTCATCCTGATCCAGTCGGCATTGAAGGAAATGAGTTTTTCGCCTCCGGAATCGAGGTTGAATTTCAGTTCCAGAGATTTCTTTTCGCCCGGCTTCAGTTCATATTCGGCATCGAGGACCGTTGTATTTCGCTTC